>CAYJJB010000001.1:0-11997 GCA_964370405.1 uncultured Eubacteriales bacterium
AAGTTGATAGTTGATAATGGAGAGTTGATAGTGGTGGTTCACGCCTTTGGCGTGTTTAAATTATATAAACCAAACTCCAATTCACTTATTCTATCTAGGTTTTTCGCTGTTTAAGTTTTTCTTGCTTGTCTTAATAATTGCTATGAGTATTTTTTTAAGTTCTACACATTTGTTTTGTAGATTTATATACATATCTTTTTGAATATACTCCGACTTATAGAGTAATTCCAACCAATATTCTGTTTCATTAGCTTCTTTTAGTGATATATTAAGTTTATGAATAAAATCTAATTTGCTCTGTGCTTGCTCAGCTTCTCTTGCATTTGCACCAATACTTGTACCCGAACGCAGTATTTGTGCAGACAGATGAAACTCTTTATCAGTTATCAAATGTTTGTAAAGCTTTACAATTTCGAGTGCAAATAAAAAACTCTTATCACCAATAATACTCTTCATAAATTAACTCTCAACTTTCAACTTTCAACTCTCAACTATTTAAAAACACTCCTAGCGTTTTTAAGTGCTTTTGCTGCTTGTTTGTTTTCTTCAATTGAGTCGAAAATTTCTGAGCGCCATACTTTGTATTTTTGTGGAGCGTCTACGCCTAGTTGCACCATGCGTTTTTTGTTGTTTGATCCCTTTGAAACCTCGGTAATTACCACTTTTATAATGTCAGTGCCCGTGTCAATTACAAAGCTTTCGTCTTTTTTTCTTGTGAACATCAACATTTTAATTCCCTCTTTTCTAATAGAGGATGGCGCAAGGGGTAGTTTTCTTCAAGTATGGTTTGAAGTGCGGTTTTATTTGTACTATTTATAAGTATAGGGCTTTTTAAATTAAGTGTGGATTTTTCCATATTTTCACCCACCACACAGACAAGCCATGTGTCTATATCGCCCTGTCCAATTTGCTTTTTTGTTTTTTCTGAAAGCGTTGGTTTGTAAATTTCACTATAATCTGCGGCATTTATCAGTATAAAACAAAGTCCTTCTTCTTGTATAGACTGCAACCATGCGATATTGTCGCCTATTTCATCATCAAACATTAGAAAAAACTTGTCATATTCATCAAATCCAAAAATTGGCCCAGTGAAAGTAATAATTTTATCTTCATCGACCTCAATTTCACCAAAGTCACGTGTATTGTATACCATAATAATCTCACCTCTCTGCTAATCCTTATCGCAAATCCACTCCATGTGTAAAAGGCTATTTTGCTTTCAAATAATTTATACCACGATTTTTATGGAATGAAAGGGGGTATGAATAATTTTTTTTATAATAATTTTATATAAAAAGTTGAGAGCCAATACTATCAACTCTCAACTTTAAATTTACAACTACTTAAACATCACTCTCATAGACAATTCCAGATTTTTTTCTTAAGTCTTCCATAAAATATGCTATTTCAAGGCTTAACTTACTACACAGTTCGTAGTCTTTGGCATATTTTTCTGGCTCTTTAATGAAATTGTAAAAACCAATTGCCTCATAGCCCATAAGTTTGTACTTTTCTTCTGTACCACACACTTTTTCTCGTGTTTTATCAGCATACATAATTTCAATTTCTGCAAGTCGTGATATTGATTCTACTGATATGCATCCAAAATCTGCCTGAATGTCAGTGTTTGCCCCTGCATCACCAATTTTTGAATATCTAATACAGACAAGCTTATCATCGTACTGCATATTAATTATTCCATAACCGTCCGCCCCTGTGTGAAGTAGGTTTGAATAAATATTATAGTCCTTTGGTATTCCAAACAGATAAATGGCAGGGTAGAGACAGTAAACACCTAAGTCCATAAGCGCACCGCCCTCAAATTTTGCATTTAAAACATTTGGAACATCTCCCGCTAAAAACGCATCATACCTTGATGAACGCTGTGAAAAATCAAAGGTTGCCATAGATACTTTGCCAATTTTTTCTATAGCTTCGTCTAAAAGCTTTCTTTGAGGTAAATGCATAAACATTATTGCCTCAAGAAAAATAACACCGTTTTCTTTTGCGAGATGTTGCAAAATTTTTACTTCGTCACCGTGTGCGGCAACAGGTTTTTCACAAATTACATGTTTTTTGTTTTTAAGAAAAACTTTACTTTGCTCAAAGTGAAACGAGTTTGGGCTTGCAATATACACTGCATCAATTTCATCACATGCAGCCATTTTTTCAAGCTCAGTATATATATTAGTAACACCGTATTTTTCACCAAAAGCAAGACCTGTTTCTTCTTTTCTGGAATAAATAGCCGTTAGCTCCCAAAGCCCTGAGTCTAAAGCGCCATCAACATAAGCGCCAGTTATCCAGTTTGTACCGATTATGCCAAATTTCATAGCTTTACCCTCATTTCAAGTTTTTAATTATGGTTTTAATAATTTCTTTTTGTGTATTCATGTCTTCAAGTACACAAAATTCATGTTTTCCATGGAAGTTGTCGCCACCTGTTCCAAGGTTTGGACAAGGAAGGCCCATGTATGAAAGTCTTGCGCCGTCTGTTCCACCTCTAATAGGAACAATTTTAGCAGTGATATCATTTTGCGCCATAGCCTCTACCGCTCTATCTATTATATACATATGCGGAAGAAGTTTTTCTTTCATATTATAGTAGCTGTCTTTAATATCAAGGCTTACAACTTGCATTTCATATTTTTCATTCATATAGTTCATAGCTTTTATCATGCAGTCTTTTTGCTTGTTTAGAAGCTCTAGGTCGTGATCTCTTAAAATATAAAGCATTTCACCGTGTTCAATGTCAGATTTCATGTCAACTAAATGGATAAAACCCTCATATCCCTCAGTGTGTTCAGGAGCTTTTGTGTATGGAAGCATGGAGTTAAATTCCATTAATAGTTTATTTGCATTAATCATCTTGTTTTTTGCGCCACCTGGGTGAACACTTCGACCAGTAATTGTAACTTTTGCAGATGCACCGTTAAAATTTTCATACTCAATTTCACAAATGTCAGAGCCGTCAACTGTGTATGCGTAATCTGCACCAAAGCCTTCTATATCAAAATGATCTGCACCAACACCAACTTCCTCGTCAGGGGTAAATGCCACTTTAAATGTTGGAAATTCTTCATTTGATGAAATAAGTTCTTGTGCAACTTGTAAAATTTCTGCAATGCCTGCTTTATCATCAGCGCCTAAAAGTGTTGTGCCATCTGTGATAATTAGGGTTTTGCCTTTATGCTTTAGTAAATTAGGAAAGTTTTTTGTGTCGGTAACAATGTTTTTTTCTTCATTCAAAACTATGTCACTGCCATCATAATTTTCTATTACTCTAGGTTTTACATTCTCGCCGCTAATTTCAGGAGAGGTGTCCATATGTGCGATGAAAGCTATGGTTTGTGCGGAATTTTTTGTTCCCTCAACTGTGCCGTACACGTAACCATACTCATCAGTAAATGCGTCTTTAATGCCTATCTCTTTCATTTTTTCTACTAAATATTTTGCAAAAACCTTTTGCTTTTCTGTAGATGGAAATGTGATGCAAGCAGGGTCAGATTTTGTGTCAAAGCTGACATAATCAAGAAATTTTTCTAAAACAGACATAGTGTATTCTCCTTAAATTTGTGAAATATAATTTTTAACGTTTTGAAGGCCTATTTTTAGTGCGAGTTCAGATGGCTCAAGCCCTTCAAATTCAAAGGACATATAACCCTGATAATTTGCCTTTTTAAGGGCAAAAAGACATTGTCTTACGGGTACATTTCCATGTCCTACTATAGTACCTCTTAAGTAGTTTCCAGCACGTGTTTTAAAACTGCCTTCACCTGGGTCAGGCTGATTATAATCCTTTAAAACAAAGTCCTTTAAATGGACATATTTTGCATAAGGTGCTACTCTTGTTACCGCTTGCACTGGGTCTTCGTCGGCACACATAAAGTTTCCGATATCGCATAAAAGTCCGAAATTGTCGCAGTTTATCTCAGTGTAAAGTTTTTCTACTCTGTCTGAGTCTTGGCAGAAAAAGCCGTGGTTTTCTATCATGGTTATAACACCTTTGTCTTTTGCATATTCGCTTACTTCTTTACACGCTTTAGCAAGTGTATTTACCACTTTGTCAAAAGAGCAATATTTGTCGCTGTCATAAGCATATCCTACAGTTGCGTCGTGGCGCATTCTGCTTACGCCTAGAATTTCAGCTATGTCAACAAGCTCTTTAAGTCTTGTTATCTCTTCATTTGTGTCATTATTTAAAAAGTCTGCACCACAGGTAAGGCAGCTTATTTTTATGTCTTGCTTTTTGCCTTCTTCTAAAATTTTTAGTGCGCTTGCTTTTTTTTCTTCGAAAGATAAATTAGGAAAATCTACAAAATCTACAAGCTCAATTGCGTCAAATCCCAAATCTTTTGCTTTCTTAATGCAGTCAAATGCAGTAATTTTATTTGCTTTTATATCTGGATAGAAGCTGTAACTGCTTACAGCAAATTTAATATTTTCCATTTTTTTAAATTCTCCTTAGTCGCCAAAGGATACTCCGATATCTCTGGCTGATTTTATTTCTTCACACTCAACTGGCACAGTTTTCAGCTTGCCTGCACATTCTGATAGTGGGACAGGAGTGATTTTTCCGTTAATTAGCGCTACCATGTTGCCAAAATTTTTCTCTTTTATAAGATTTACCGCACCTGCACCAAATCTTGTGCATAAAACTCGGTCATAGGTGCAAGGTCCACCACCACGTTGGAAGTGTCCTGGTACGCACACTTTAATTTCATTGTCAATATGTGCAGATAATTCACTTGCAACTTGATAACCTACTGATGGGAATCCAGATTTTGCGCGTGATTTTTTAAACTCTTTTTTAGTAAGGCTTGCCTCTTCTTTTGAAAGAGCACCCTCTGCAACGGCAATTATTGAGAAATTTTTGCCAGAAGCTATTCTCTTTTTTAGTACTTTAGAAACTTTAACTATGTCATATGGAATTTCAGGTAACAAAATAATATCAGCACCGCCCGCAATTCCTGCGTATAAAGGAAGCCAACCTACTTTGTGACCCATAAGCTCAACAAGGAAAATTCTTCCATGTGATGTGGCAGTTGTATGTATGCAGTCAAGCACATTTGAAGCAATTTCTATAGAGCTGTGAAAGCCAAATGTCATGTCTGTGCCAAAAATGTCATTGTCGATAGTTTTTGGCAGATGAATAACATTTAAACCGTTTTGAAACAGTAAATTTGCGGTTTTTTGTGTTCCGTTACCACCTAAAATTACAATACAATCAAGCTTTAAGTCTTTATAAGTTTTCTTCATTGCCAAAACTTTATCAATTCCGTCCGCTTCAATGACTTCCATCATCTTAAAAGGCTTTCTTGAGGTGCCTAAAATTGTTCCACCTAAAGTTAAAATTCCTGAAAAGTCTTGCGGCTTCATCAGTTTATAGTCACCATTTATAAGACCCTTATATCCGTCTTTAATTCCATAAATTGCTACGTCGGTTCCGTATTCTTCATAAAGTGATTTTGCAACACTGCGTATAGCGGCATTAAGTCCTTGGCAGTCGCCTCCACTTGTTAAAATAGCTATTCTTTTCAAAATTTTTCCTCCTTTTATTCAGATGTATGAATTGGTATTACAGGGGCGTTTTTTTCTTCACCTTTTAATAAATTAAGTCTTTGCAGTGCGATTTTTGAAAATTCTTTTTGGCTTGATACAATTTTCTTTCCTCGCTTATCCACAGGGTGATAAGTCATGTCATTTAGCATAAGTCTAGCGTTTGTAGTATCATTTAGCATAAGTTCCAAATCTTCACAAACCCTTTGTTTTATATCTTCATCTTGTATAGGGAAGATAAGCTCAATTCGCCTGTCAAGGTTTCTTACCATCCAGTCTGCACTGCCCATATATATTTTGGGATTACCAGCATTTTCAAATTTAAAAATACGGCTGTGTTCCAAAAGCTGTCCTACTATACTAATTACAGTAATGTTTTCGCTAATTCCTTTAATGCCAGCTACAATACTGCAAACGCCTCTTACAATCAGCTTGACTTTAACACCTGCCATAGAAGCTTTATATAGAAGTTCAACAATTTCTTTATCTACAAGAGAATTAACTTTTACTGTTATTCCAGCTGCAAGACCATTTTGAGCATTTTGTGTTTCGTTTTCTATCATTCTTTTAAAGAAAGGTCGAAGTCCTAAGGGCGCTACATGGAAATGATTGTATTCAGGCGGACTTGAATAACCAGTAATTACATTAAATAGGGAAGAGGCGTCAGAGCCAAATCGGTCATTACAGGTAAACAGGCTTAAGTCTGTATAGAGTTTTGCAGTAGAATCGTTGTAGTTTCCAGTTCCTAAGTGTAGATATCGCTTAATTCCCTCGTCCTCACGCCTTACAACAAGTGCAATTTTGCAGTGGGTTTTAAGACCAAATAAACCGTAAATTACGTGACAGCCTGCTTTTTCAAGTTTTTTAGCCCAGTTAATATTATTTTCTTCATCAAATCTTGCTTTAAGTTCAACAAGTACAGTTACCTGTTTTCCATTTTCAGCAGCGCTTATAAGTGCATCAATAATTGGAGAGTTTCCGCTAACTCTGTAAAGTGTTTGTTTTATTGCAAGCACGTTTTCATCTTTAGCAGCTGTTTTTATGAAATTTACAACACAGTTAAAGCTTTCATATGGATGGTGAACAAGTCTGTCTTTTTGCGCAATGGTTTCAAAAATATCAGTACTTCCAAAAAAGTCAGCAGGTGGGTCTACAGGACTGATTTTCTTAAAGACTAGATTTTGCTTGTCAGAAATGCCAGAGAACTTCATGAAAAAGGTTAAGTCGAGTGGGCCTGAAACAAAGTAAAGCTCGCTTTTTTTAAGTTTAAGATTTTTTTCTAAAAAGCTTAAAGTTTTTTTATCTGCTTTATTATTAATTTCAAGTCTAACAGGGCGCCCTCTTTTTCTTTTTTTAATCGACTTTTCTATTTCCTCAAGAAAATCTTCCGCTTCTTCATCAATTGATAAATCGGAGTTTCGTGTAATTCTAAATGGAGTTGCTTCAATGATGTCATGAAGCTCGAAAAGTGCACTTAACTTGTAAATAATTATATCTTCCAAAAGCACAAACTCACGTTTACCTTCATCGGATTTAAGCTCTATAAATCTTGACAGGATTGATGGAACCTGAACACAGGCAAAGCAAGTTTCTTTTTCTTCTTTTGTTTCAAGCCTTACAGCAATGTTTAAACTCTTGTTTGAAAGCAAAGGAAATGGTCTGCTATTATCGATTGCTAAAGGAGTTAAAACGGGAAAAACAATTTTATCAAAATATTCGCTTATAAACTTTTTTTGGCTTGAAGTTGCTGCATTAGGTTTAATAAAAAATATATTTTCTTTATTTAGTGCAGGTATGAGTGAGCGCAAAAGGCATGAATACTGCTTGTCCATAAAATCATGCGTTTTCTTTTCTAACTGCTCGAAAAGTTGTGATGGACTTAAACCTGAGTCATCTTTTTTCTTATATCCCGATTCAATTTGAGCCTTAACACCTGCGACACGCACCATAAAAAATTCGTCCAAGTTAGAAGATGTAATGGCTAAAAATTTAAATCTCTCAAGTAGGGGGTTTTCTTTTTTTACAGCTTCTTCAAGTACTCTGTGATTAAAATCAATCCAACTAAGTTCCCTGTTGTAAAATGGATAATTGTTTGACATAAATAAACTCCTTTTTAAGATAAGTGTGATTTTAGCATAAGCTTTAGCTCAATTCCAAAAGTGTTGCTGAAAAACTCTGCCTCTTTTGAAAAATATAATTCTTCAAGTGTGGCATCTTGTGTACTTGATGCTTTTATAGTAATCAAATGCTCAGTTACAGTGATTTTTTCTATATTAATTTTTTGTTTATGAGATTTATCAAGTGCATTTGCAAGTTTTAAAATTGCAACAAACTTTGAAACATGAACCATTTCCTCTTGTGACAAATGAATAGAATGGAGTGAGTCTTCAAAATGCTCTGTGTTTTCAATAAATCCTGAAACTAGGGCACAAAGATTAATATTATCTCGGCTCATTCCGTAAATATCTAAATTTTTAATAATGTCAAGAGATGCCTGTGCTCTTAGCCTTACACTTACAAACTGGCCACAACTGTGAAGTATGCCACATACTAACAAGATATTCTTATCTGCTTCATCTAAGCCATGAATTTTTTTTAGCTTAGTAAAAAGTATATCTATATTTGAGCAAACCTCTTCATAATGTTTTTGTGGGCAACTTAGGTCTTTTGCAATATTTTTGGCACAAAGCAAAGAACTCTCTGATATATGCTTTTTATATACCAATTCAGTACTTGGTTTTAAAATATGGGTAGCAATTATTTTTTCTAAATTAACATATGGAATATATATTTTATTTATGGTCTTATTAAGATTTAAAAGCTCACAAAAAATACTTAGCGAAGTAGAGAGTATTGATGCTCTTTCCTCAGTTATATTATGTTTATACGCAATATTTTCACATGATGAGGAGCGCATGTTTTTATAAAATTTCTTTAAATCAGATGCCACAATTTTTGGTATGCCATCACTCATGTCTAAATTGCAGTTTTCTGCAATAATATTCATGCCTGAGCCTGAAAAAATAAAGCAATCACAGTCTTTTACATTTATGCTTAGCTTATTAAGCTCAAGTTTAATATATTCTTCTGCAACAAGATGAAAATTTTCCATTTTTGTTGTAAGCATTGACAAATTGTCGTGAAGCTTAAGTGAACCTATGGGTATATTAAATGAGCGTGTTACAAAACCGTTTTCAAGCACAGCAAGTCCTATTGTTGATGAACCTACAAGTGCGATAACTGCTTTGCGTACATCTACAGCGCTATCAAATATTTGCGAAATCATATCTGCATAAATTAATGATTTTTCTCGTCCATCAAGTAGCACATCAATTGAAAGCTTATTTTGGGTTAAAACCCTGTCAGCGATATAAGCTTTGTTTTCTGCTTCACGCATTACTGTGGTAGAAATAATTTTTGTTTTAGAAACACCATAAGTAATAGCAGCTGATTTAAATTTATTAATGGTAGCAGTCAGTTCATTTAAAGTTGAAAATGAAAGTTTGCCGCTATTGAAAATTTCATGTCCCATAGTTAAAGGATAAATCAGAGTATCTATATTCGATACAATGTTTTTATTATTTTGGAATATTCCCATTTTAACACTGTTTGCGCCAATTTCAATAATTGCGCAAATGTTTTTATATGTTTTTGCTTTCATATATTCACCAAACCTTTTGCTTGTTAATTGACTGTATTATAGTTTATCCAAAATTAAAAATTAAATTTCATTTTGAATAATTTGTGATATCTCTTGTCTTTTTCGTATAAGAGTTGAAGTTTTGTCTTCATTTATCAAAACTTCGGCAATTTGTTGATGTGAGTTATAGTTAAAAGGAGTCATTGATGAGCAGTATGCGCCAACTCCACCAATTACTAAGTAATCACCAATTTCAGGTTCTACCATATTTCTTGGCACTGGGTTGTCGTTTTCATCAAGGCACTGTGAGTCGCCACTTTCACAGCATCTGCCAACAACCACAGCCTCATAAGTATTATCAGGATTTAAATTAAACTCACTTGATAGCAGTTGTCCTTCTCTTGAAATAAGGTAGAAGGGGTGTCTTGAGGCATACATTAAAGGTCTTGCATTAATTTCCATGCCACCATTTAATAATAAGAAGTTAAGTCCGTCTGATCCTGTGCGTTTTTTGTCCATAACACTTGTCACACAGTAGCCTGAGTTTGCCATTATAAATGTGCCAGGCTCTACTTCAATTTTAAGTTTTCTTCCAGTTTCTTCATAAAATTCAAGAATTTTTGCCTTTGCGTATTCGCCAAGCATTAATACATCAGCAGCGGTTTCATCAGGCATTCTCGCATCCTTAAGTCCTCCACCAAAACTAACACTAACTATATTTGTATCAAAATATTTTTTAACAATTGATAATTCTAAATCAATGTTCTCCTCCCATTTTTTCGGGTCGGCACCTGAACCTATGTGAACATGCACCTGATTAAATACAACATTGTCTTCTTTGCTCATTTGTAAAAGTGTTGGCAAGTTTTCAAGATGAACACCAAAGCAAGAGTAATTGTCGCCGGTGTTTCTTGTTGCCGATTCACCAGAGCCCACACCTGGGTGCACTCTAACTGATACAGCTATATTATTGCAGACTAAAAAGTCTTTTATGTTTTTATACTGAGTAATAGAACAAATATTATATTTTAAACCTTTAAGCATAAAATTTTTCAAATCTTCAAGCTCTTCAAAAAGAGGGACTTCTTGCGTTGTAAGCATAATGTCTTTTAAGTCTATTCCTGCAAGATGCGCTCTTTTTACTTCATTTAAAGAACTTGCATCAATTTTAAGCCCTTCTTTATAAATTATGTTTAAAAGTGCTTTAGTGCTGTTAGCCTTCATCGCATAACGAATAGTAAGTCCAAAGGCGTTTGGCATTGCTAAAATTGTTTGGCATCTATTTACAATTTCTTCCTTGTCATAAAGGTAAAAAGGTGTTTTGTGTACTGCGGCAATGTCGCTTATATTTTTTGCGTTTATTTTTGAAAAATGGTTTAAATTCATGTTTGTAACTCCTTATGCATTTATAATGTAAATTTTAGCACATTAACCCACAAAAAACAATGATTTTTCAAAATTTAACATGCCTTTACTTGACCTTATTGAACAGAGAATATATAATCATACTAATAAATAAAATTTATTTGATTGGAGTATGGTTTTGAAAGAGTATAAAGTAGTGTTATTAGATCTTGATGGAACAATTACAGACCCTGGTGAGGGAATTAGAAAATCTATAGCTTATGCACTTGAAAAATTTGGCATAGTAGGAGAGAGTGATGAAGCACTTAATCGTTTTATAGGCCCACCACTTTGGAAGTCTTTTGAAAAATTTTATGATTTTACTAAAGAAGATGCTCAAAAGGGCGTTGAATATTATAGAGAAAGATATACTGAAAAGGGTATATATGAAAGCACTTTGATTGATGGTGCAAAAAAACTAATAATGGAGCTAAAAAGTAAGGGTAAGACTGTAATTTTAGCAACCTCAAAGCCTGAAATTTTTGCTAAAAAAGTTTTAGAAATTTATGGACTTACAAAATATTTTGATTTTATAGGTGGTGCCACCATAGATCAAAGTAGAAGCGAAAAGGCAGATGTAATAGCGTATGCCCTAGAAAGTGCAAATGTGTCAGATAAGTCAGAGGCTGTAATGATAGGGGATAGGGACTTTGATATAATAGGCGCAAAAATTAATGGAATTGACAGTATAGGTGTGAACTGTGGATATGGCAGCACCGAGGAATTTATTAAAGCAAAGGCAGATTATGTTTTTAATAATATGTATGAGCTTATTAAAGAGATAATATAATATAAGACGGGACGAAAGCTTGGCTTTCGTCCCGTCTTATTATTTAGGAGTTAAGATGTAGTTATTTTAATCTTGAAATGTACTGACAACATACATATACATTTTCAATTTTCTTTGCCTCTGTATCGAGAGGTGTTTTAACAATAGGCTGTGTTTCTGATGGAGTGATGTAAAGCTTAAATGCAATTGCATCTTGCCCCGGTCTCATATTAGACACATGCTTATAATTGAATTTTTCGCCATGTATATCAAGGTATTTAAAAACAATAGTCTCAAAATTATCTCCGGAGAATGCCCTAAGCACCATGTCCGTATCATACATTTCAATTATTGCTTTCGCTTCTTCAAAGCTTAGCATGCTAAATTTATATTCGCCCTCGTTAATGATAGTTCCAAATCCGTCACTGTCTAAAAGTAATAAAGGTATATTTTTGTTTGACATAGTATATGCTCCCCTCTGATTTTATTTGCTGTACTAGATTTTCTGTATTTACATTATACTTGCATATAGCGGTGTTTGTCAACAATTATTTTTTATATTGTTATAATTTTTTTAATTAAAACGACAAAAAGAAAGGACTACATTAAAAATGTAGTCCTCAGA
>CAYJJB010000001.1:12097-28780 GCA_964370405.1 uncultured Eubacteriales bacterium
AGGACTACATTAAAAATGTAGTCCTCAGATAAATCAATCTCTAAAGAATGCGCCGTATGTACCATGATGTTCGTAGTTCATAAGGCCGTAATTACTTTGAGCGGTGAAAATTAAAGTGTCGAAATCATCTTCAAAATAAAAATAAATCTCTTCATCATACCCTTTAAAATACATATAACCGTCCCTGGTTTCAGGAGCATAAGTATAAGTGCCTGTGCCATCTGCCATTCCATCACCTAAATTTAAATACATGTAATAAGTACCGTCTGCATAAAGCTCTATGTATGGAGTATACTCAAGTACAGGAATATTGTCTGTATAGGAATAAAATGTGCCTAAATGATCAGAAGATTCAGCAGTATAACCGCCTGACTCTACAGGAATATCACGACTTTCTGAATTTGTACCCAGTTGTATATACGTGAACAGTGAAGTGTATTCTGTAAATACAAGATGTGGATTTTCAGGTAAAATTACGTCATAAAATGAAATATAATTATCACCTGCCCAAAAATCAAGAAAATGAAGCGATGTCCAACCAGTGCTAGTGTTTTCCCAAAAAGCAGCTGACATATCATAAACATCAATTTCCTCTGTGCTATCAACTTCTTCGCATATGTAGTATAGGCTTACCGCATAAGAATCTCCAAAATATACTTCCCACGAGTACATTAAATCGCCAACACCAACATCAGGTAAGCTCTTAGGATAAGAGTTTAGAAGATCTGGAATATATATATCAAGTATATCTATTTCATAATCTGACTCTAAATACTGATAAATTTCAACATTATCAATATTTATTGTAGCGCTAAAAGGCTGTGTGGGTGATATTGTTGGAGGTGCTGGTGAAGGTGTTGCTTGTGAAGTTGGTGCAGGTGTTGCATTAGAGGCAGTGGGGGTAGGCGAATTTTCGGGGATTACAGCGCTGTCGCCACTGCTAAACAGTGCATTAAACCAACCCATTTGCCAGCCGACAATGCCAAGTACCACCAAAACAACAAAAGCAGAGCTTGATGCAATAATAGCAATTAATCCACCTTTACCTTTTTTAAGCGGTTTTTGATTAGCTGTATCAGCTTGTAATCCATTGTCCGCATAATTTTGTTGATAATTCTGTGTAACACTATTTTGCGGAAAATTTTGTGTGCTGTCAACAGGATATGCCACAGGATTATATGTATCTGTGTTTGGGTCATACCAAGTGACAAGCCTTATTGGGGCATTGTTTTGATCAACAGTCATTTCATCTTTATAGTAAAGACCGCTGTTTTGGTCAAATAAAAAACCGTTTGGAACTGACATGAATTCCGCCTCCTCATATTAAAACTTAAACGAAGTTTATTGTTGTGGAGGTTGGTTATTATTATTTTGTTGTTGTCCGTAATTTTGATAAGTTTGAGCTGGTTGTTGATATTGTTGTTGTGGTTGTTGGTATTGTTGTGGTTGTTGATATTGAGTTTGAGCTGGTTGTTGGTATTGTGGTTGAACAGGTTGTTGGTATTGTGGTCTTTGTGCCACCATGCCAAATGCTTGTTCTGCAAGACCTTTACCAGGAAGTGCAACATCTTGACCGTTTTTAACTTTGCTAAAGCTGAGTATTACAAATATTACAAGTACTATCCAAACTATAGCGTCTATAATTGAGAAAATCATTCCAAAAATGGAAAATGCACCTAAAAACGGAATTGAACCAAATGTTGCAACAGAGCTGAATGCACCAATAATAATGTTATATATAGCATAATAAATATTAAACATCAAAATAGTCATGCATTGCTTGATTGTCCAGGCATCTCTTTCAACTGCGAAAACAAAACCTGTTACCAAAATAAGTGGGATGAACTGCCCTAGGATAACACACCAAAGAGCTATTATGGGATAAAACCATAATGAAAAACCTAATTTACCTTTTTGCATTGAAAATTCCTCCTTTGAATTATAAAAAATTATAATATAAGTATAGCATAATAGAATTAAAATTCAAGTTAAATTTTACATTTTTTTAAATTAATTTAATGAAAAATTAGCAAAAACTCAGTAGAAAATCTACTGAGTTTATAGTTTATTATAATACTTTAGATAAAAATTCTATAAGTCTTGGGTGTTTTGGATTTGAGAAAAACTCTTCTGGTGTACTTTGCTCTTTAATTTGTCCTTCGTCCATAAACATAATTCTCGTTCCAACTTCTTTTGCAAAGCCCATTTCGTGGGTTACAACCACCATAGTCATACCATCATTTGCAAGCTCTTTCATAAGTTCAAGTACCTCGCCTACCATTTCAGGGTCAAGAGCCGAAGTAGGTTCGTCAAAAAGCATAACATCGGGGTTCATTGCAAGTGCACGCACTATGGCAATTCTTTGTTTTTGACCGCCTGATAGCATAGATGGGTAAGTGTCAGCCTTGTCAGTAAGACCGATACGCTCCAAAAGTTTCATTGCATTTTTTGTAGCCTCTTCTTCAGTTTGCAGTTTTAAAAGAACAGGCGATAAAGTTATGTTTTTAAGAATTGTTAGATGAGGGAAGAGGTTAAAGTGCTGAAACACCATTCCCATTTTTTGACGAGTTTGATTAATATTGCATTTTTTATCGGTAATATTTGTTCCCTCAAACCAAATTTCGCCGTCAGTCGGTTTTTCTAAAAGATTAAGACATCTTAAAAAAGTGCTTTTTCCAGAACCAGATGGCCCTACAATTACAACTTTTTCGCCTTGATTAATGGTTTCGCTAATATTATTTAAAACCAAGTTTTCTCCGAAAGCTTTAGATAAATTTTTAACGTCTATCACTTTTTGCAAACCTCCTCTCAAGTCTTTTTATAAGGGCTGAAATGCCCATGACCAAAATAAAGTAAATAAGTGCCACAAAAATCAGTGGTACAAAGGCTTCATATGTGCGAGAACGCACCAAATCACCTGCTTTTGTTATATCCATAAGCGGTATAAGTCCCACAACAGATGTTTCTTTAAGTATGGAAATAAACTCATTTCCAAGTGCTGGCAATATGTTTTTTATTGCTTGTGGCAAAATAATAACTCTCATTGTAGCAGCTTGTGAAAGGCCTAAAGAGCGGCCTGCCTCTCTTTGGCCTGGGTCAACCGCCAAAATACCTGCTCTTATAATTTCTGCAACATAAGCACCTGAATTTAGTCCAAAAGCGAAAACGGCAACAAATAAAGTGTAGTCGCTGTCAACACTTGCAAACACGATATAGTAAATAATCATAAGCTGTATGACTATTGGGGTACCTCTTATAACCGCAATATAGGCACGCAAAATAGTATCGACAAATTTCAGTTTACCTGTTTGTATGTGATGAACCCTAAGTATTGCAACAATGATACCTAGCGTTACACCCATAATTGTAGATAAAATAGCCAGTGAAATTGTATTAATAAATCCTTCTACAAAAAGCACATATCTGTCATCTTTTATAAAAGTAGGACCTATAAAATCCAAAAACCAATTCCAAATATTATAAAAAAAATCCAAAAAAATTCCTCCATATAAAATTTAGCAGAACTCCCGCCCTGCTAAATAAGTTTATTAAATTTTAGTTAGTTGTTTCGTTTGAATGTTCAACTATCCAAGCGTCAATTGAACCGTCTGCAATTAATTTCTCAATTACAGTGTTAATTGAATTTAATAGTTCTTCATTATCTTTTGCAACTGCAACCGCATATTCTTCAACTGTAACAGAGCCATCGCTGTAAGTTAGTTCAAAAGTTTGAAGACCTTCGTTTTCTGTTGTAATATTTTCTGCAGGTAATTTATCTATTACAACTGCATCAATTTTATCTGTTGTAAGACTTAAAGCAGCCTCAGGAGCTGATTTAAACTGAATAACCTCAGCGTCAGTGTCTTGTAAAACACCCATAACGTCATTTCCGTCTTCATCTTCATAACCGTTTACTTCGTCGCTTACGATAAAGTCACCTGTTGTTCCTCTTTGAACACCGATTTTCATTCCGGCTAAATCTTCAATAGTAGTAACATCGGCACCCTCTTTAACAATAATGTATTGAACTGATGTTGTATAAGGGATTGAGAAATTAACAGATTCAAGTCTTTCTTCTGTTATAGTCATTCCAGCTATACCCATGTCGGCTTGACCATTGTTAATTCCTAAGATAATTCCGTCAAAGTCTACATTTTCAATTTTAAGTGTTTTTCCAAGTTCTGCTGCAATTGCATTTGCAATTTCAACGTCAACACCTGCAACTTCATTACCATTTGTAATATATTCAAATGGAGGGAAAGCTGCATTTGTGTACATTACAAGTTCGTCATCTTCCGCTGATGCACAAGCTGAAAACATAAATGTAAGCATAAAGACACATAAAATAAGTGATAAGATTTTTTTCATATTCGTATTCTCCTCTAATAATTGATATGCATTAATATAGCATAAAAATACATTAAAAGCAATAGATATTGCAGAAATAATGAATAAAACTGCAATTTAAATAAGTTTTATATGATTATGAAATGTTATTTTAGTACAAAATATAAAAAACTCAGTGCACTGCACTGAGTTTTTTGTATTATTCTGAAAGTTTTCTTTCAAGCCAAACATTTGCTATGTCAAGTGCAAGGTAAAGGCCATTTTTTTCGCTGTGTTTTTCAACTCTTTCTTTTATGCCGACTGTAGGGTCTGTGCATATAAGCTGAATGCTTACTTTATCTGCAATTTCAATATCTTTTACTTTTTTCTTAGTTTTAATGTCCATTTTAACAACATAACGGTCGCTCATATCACCAAGATAAATTGTATCGCCGCAACGCACGAAAGGTTTACCTTTATATGTTGGGAATGGGGTATTTAAAGTATCGCTCATGTAAATTTCATCCTTTCGTTTATTATCTTCTTAAATAATTACGCACAAGTTCTTTTAAAAGCTCATCTCTATCAATCTTTCTTATAATAGAGCGGGCATTTCTGTGAGTTGTTATATAAGTTGGGTCTTCGGACAAAATGTAGCCCACAATTTGACTTACAGGATTATAGCCCTTTTCATAAAGTGCTTCATAAACTAAAGTAAGCACGTGGTGCATATCTAAATTGTGTATATTGTCAACTGAAAAAGCTTGAGTTTCATCTATAGGGCGCTCAGCCATGGGTACACCTCCTCATAAAAATAAATGTTTCCTAATTAATTCCACATAAATAATATACATCAAAACAAAGAAAAATTCAAGTAAAATGGAAAAAATTAATATTATGTTTAAATTATGCCCTTTAAATTTCACTTTATTTTCTTCTTAATAAAATTCATCAAGGCTTGTTTTTCATTTCTTACTTGCTCAAAAATCACATTGTGTAAAGTGTCATTAAGTATTTTTGAGTAATCTTTTTTATCAATTGGCAAACATTTAAGGTCATGTCCGTTTATAGCAAGCTGTTTTAAAGTGTAGCAAGTGCCGCTCTTATGAATAAAGTCTATAAGCTTTTCTGTTTTATAAAGTTCATCTAGCCTTCTTTGTTTATAAATGGGGGACTGTGCCATTATATCAGCTGCCTTAACTTTTATAAGTTTTTTCATTGTATCATAGCCGTAAAGGCTTAATTTTTTTGTAAGCTTGTTTTTACTTTTTGGAAAAGGCTTGTCGTGAAGTTTTATCAGCAAAAGACATTCTTTTCTCGTTTTATTATCAAATTTTAAATTTTTTAAAATCTCTTCACTTAACTGTACGCTTATGTCAGTGTGATTTAAAAAATGTGCAACGCCATTTTCATCAAGTATTTTGCACTGCACCTTACCAATATCGTGAAGAAGTGCACATAGTTTTAATGAAAGAACGGGCGGAACACTCTCGGTGGCGCATACACTGTGCGTATATACATCATATATATGATAAGGATTTTCTTGTGATGTATTAAAACAGTTTTTAAGTATGGGTATTATTTCAAAAAGTAATTCCTTATTTTCTAGTAAAGCTTTTTTTGAATGAGTACTTAATAGCAGTTTTGTAAGCTCAGCACTAATTCTCTCTTTTGATATAAATTTAATATCGCTACAATTAGAAATTATCGCATTTTTTGTGCTTTCCTCAATATCAAAACCTAGCACGGCGCTAAAGCGAATGGCACGAAGCATTCTAAGTGCGTCTTCACTAAATCTGTCCTGGGGTTTTCCGACGGCTCTTATTTGTTTTTTAGATAAATCATTTATTCCACTGAAATTATCAATTAAACCATGGGTTTTGTTATATGCCATCGCATTTATTGTAAAATCTCTTCGTACTAGATCTTCATTTAAATTACTAGTAAACTCAAGCTGTGATGGACGTCGGTGGTCAAAATATTTATCTTCTTTTCTAAATGTAGTTATTTCTAGAACATTATTATTAATTATTACGCTTACTGTACCGTGTTTAATGCCTGTGTCTATAGTGTGAAAATTGCTAAAAACCTCTTTAATCTCTAATGGAGTAGCGCTTGTGCACATGTCATAGTCTGTTGGAGTTTTATTTAAAAGTAAATCTCTTACACATCCGCCAACAATATAAGACACATTGCCCTTGGCGGCTAAGCGCTCAAGGGCAATGTTTACATATTCGGGTAAGTTAAAATTATAATTTTTCATAATATCATTTTGTTAAAAAAATAGCTGTGTTTTTTGCATAATTTCCAAATAGAAAATTAAGTGTATCGGAAAAAGATTGATTTTCAATATTATCAAATCTTGTAGAAGCAATGAATGCATCAAAGCTTACCTGTCTTGACATGCCTGTTTCATCTATAATAGTGATTAAGCTTTGATTTGTGTCTATTGCAGTAACTAGCGCATAGCTTATACTAGCCTCGCTTGCTATTACAGAAAAGTTAGAAGTGCAAGAAACTAAAACAGGTATTTTTTGCTCTAAACTCTCATAAATTTGAGCAATTAAGTCATAGTTTGACAAGCCTTCTTTTAAGGTGACATCATAATCAATAAGTGTACTACCAAGTTGCGATTCTATAGTTTTTGGTGTTAAAAGCACAGGTGTATCAGCTATTTGTGTTTGTGCAACACCTGCCCAAGTAAATATAGTGTTAAGCGCACTAATATCAGCTCTGCTTGATGGCACGGGCTGTATGGCATCAGTGGACACAGCGGCTTGATAATCTTTACTTATTGAAAAGTAAGAAAGCGAGATGTTTTCTCCTGAATTTGTAAAAAAGTTAAAACCTATCACACAGACCAAGATTGCTATGGTACATAAAGCCAGTGCGCCAAACTGCAAAAACATACTTCTAAGGGCAAATGGCAAAGGTTCTCCGTTGTTTAGTAAAACATGAGAGAGGCTACGCTTTCTTTTTAAAGTTTTATAAGATATACCATTTATTGCCTTTTTAAAGTTCTTGCTTGAAAAAGAAGATTTAGCAGGAGTGCCTCCCTGAGCTTTTTCGGCATCTTGGAATATATGCATATGTGTATCTGATTTAAGTTTTGAGTCCTTGGCTTCTCTTTCTGCCATTCTGGAGCGCTCAATTTCAAGCTCTAATGAAAAGTCTTCACCATCATCTGCTTTATTAGAATTTGAGTAAATGTTGTAATCGTCTTCCTCGTATGGCTTTTTTCTTGGTTTAGAATTTGTATCAGTAAGCTGTGCATCAGTTTCTATGGTTGCATCAGCCAAAATTTCGTCATTGTCTTTTTTGTGGTCAGTCATTGTTTCACCCCGTAAATTAGTAATTTATCTCTACAAAATGAAATTATATCAATTTTTTCAAAAAAATTCAATAAAAAAACGCAAATAAATATAAAGAATTAATTTCAGTGCTTGAAAAATGCAAATTTTTATTATATTATAATAGTTGAAAATACATTTTGTGGGTATTGCCACAAACAGAAAAGAGTAGGAGTAGATAGCTAATGTCACTTATAAATCAATGGAATGAGTTTGCTACAGAGCAACAAGAAAGCGAAAATGCACAACAATTTTGGAACGATTACTTTTTAAAAGAGAAAGCAATGTATGAGAAAATTCTTTCAAGGAAAACTCCTGTAAGCGGTACAGTTGAAGCTCTTGCGAAAAAGTTTGATGTAGACATAGTTTTAATGACAGGTTTTATAGACGGAATTAACGACAGTTTAAAAAGACCAATTAATTTAGAAGAGTTAAAAGAAGACACAAATGTAACTCTTTCTTACGATAAAGAAAAACTATACTACAACATGGTAGCTGCAAAAGCTACATGGCTTTATGAACTTCCAATGTGGGAAAATCATTTAAGTGAAGAGAAAAGAAAAGAGCTTTACAAAAAACAAAAAGCATCAAAAACAGTAGTTAACGAAGAAAAAGTAGGAAGAAATGATCCATGTCCTTGCGGCAGTGGTAAAAAATATAAAAAATGCTGTGGTAAGTAAAAAAATATCGACCCGTGAGGGTCGATATTTTTTTGTTGAAAAGTGAAGGGTTTTTTTACAACAATCCTCAATTTTTCTTATATTTTGTTTTCCATTTACCTCTTCTATAGAAAATATATGTAAGTAAGGCGCCAAGTACCCATGAAATTAAAAGAGAGTAAAAAATTGCTTCTGGATTTCCGTTTGGTAAGGCATCACTTCTTGTAAAATAGGCAATACCATAAGCTAGAGGTACTCTAATACCAACAGTGCCTATTGCTGAAATTATCATAGGTGTCATGGTATCTCCTGCACCTCTCATAATTCCCATAAATACATTCATAAGTGTAAGTGCTATATAACCTACTGATAAAAGATTTAGCATACGTGAACCCATATCAAGAACTTCAGGAGTGTCTGTGAAAATTTGAATTAAGTATCTGCCAAAAAATATAATTAATATCACTATAGCTACCGACACAATAAGTGATATTTTAAGACCATGTTTTGAAGCGCCGTTTACTCGGTCGGTTTTTCCAGCTCCAATATTTTGTCCAACATAAGTAGTCATTGCCATTCCAAAAGACATGCAAGGTAAAACTGCAAATCCATCTACGCGCATAACGACGGTTGTAACGGCGATAATACTTGTTCCAAATGAGTTTGTAAGTGACTGAACAACTATGCCAGCACATGCAAATATTGCTTGAGCAAGACCTGCAGGTAAACCAAGTTTTACAGTTCTTTTTACAATGTGAGAATCAAGCTTTAAATAGCTTAGCTTCATGTCAATTACATCTTTCATTTTCATAAGACGAATTAGGCAAAGTATGGCAGAAAAGCTTTGTGCAATTACAGTTGCAAGTGCAACGCCAAACACACCCATACCGAAAACTGCAACAAATAAAAGATCTAATACTATGTTTAAAAAGCATGTGATAAGTAAAAATATTAGTGGCATAACAGAGTCACCCATACCACGAAGCATGCCTGATATCATATTGTAAAATGCACAACCCAAAAAGCCAATACAAATAGTTGTAAGGTAAGCTGAGGCGTCGTTTATTATATCGGTCGGCGTGCCAGCAAGGTTTAAGGCAGGGTAAGAAATAAGTGTTCCTACTACCATGATGAATGCAGTCATAAGTAAAGTTAGTGTAATAATGTTACATACAGTTTTTGAAAGCATTTCTCTGTTTTTTGCACCGAAGTACTGAGAAACAATAATTCCAGCACCAATAGATATGCCCATGAAAAATACGAGAAGAAGGTTAAATATAGGAAAAGCAGCACCAACAGCTGCAAGTGCGCTATCACCTACGTATTGACCAACAATTATAGCATCTACAGTGCTGTAAAGTTGTTGTGCCAAGTTTCCTATTAGCAGTGGTACAGCAAATTTAAGTATGACAGATGTGGGATTTCCAACAGTCATATCTTGTGCGCCAAATAATGACTTAAAGCGTGCAAACATATACGTTCTCCTTTAATTCTACAAAATGCGTGTAAGGAGCATTATATCATACCTAAATTTTAATGTAAACATAAAAATTAACAAAAAAGCAAAGTCTTTTGTTGAGTTTTGTTTGAAGTAATGATATACTAAATTAAAATAAAATTTATAAGAGGTGTAGTTATGCCGGAATATTCAATTTCACTTGAAAAAATAATAAAAGAACTATTACTTGAAGAAATATGCGTAAATGAAGACAGCAGAAATATACTTATACACTCAAGAGAAGTAAACAGGCCAGGCATAGAGCTTAACGGTTTTTATGATTACTATGATAATACAAGAATTACAATTTTGGGTTGGGCTGAAATTGCTATGCTTGAAAATTTTGGTGAAGACAAAAGAACTGCTGCTATAAAAAAACTTTTCAGCATGAAACCTCCTGCTGTAATTGTTGCACGTGGAATAGAAGTAGATAGCGTTATGAAAGATAGTGCGATAGAAAATGGTGTTGCGCTACTGCTTTCTAATGACACAACATCAAACGTCGTTGCCTCTTTAGTTGCATATTTAAATGTAGAGCTTGCACCAAGAATTACAAGGCATGGTGTTTTGGTTGAAGTATACGGCGAGGGTATTTTGCTTGTGGGTGACAGTGGTGTAGGTAAAAGTGAAACGGCTATAGAGGTTATAAAAAGAGGACACAGACTTATAGCTGATGATGCGGTTGAAATTCGCAGAGTATCTACAAAATCGCTTGTGGGGCAGTCGCCTGAAAATATAAGGCATTTTATAGAAGTGCGTGGCATAGGCATAATAAATGCCAGAAGAATTTTTGGTATGGGTGCTGTTAAACCTCAGGAAAAAATTGATATGATAATTAATTTAGAGCTTTGGGATAGCACTAAAATGTATGATAGAATGGGCATGGATAGTGAGTATACAGAAATTTTAGGCATAAAAGTACCTGTAATGACTATACCTGTAAAGCCTGGCAGAAACTTAGCGGTAATTATAGAGGTTGCTGCTATGAATAATAGACAAAAGAAAATGGGATATAATGCAGCAAGAGAGCTTCTGCTGAATATGGGAGTGGATGCTGAGAGTATTCAACCAGAAGAAATTAAGAGAGATTTAGATATTTAATCATTATTTGGAGGTTATAGTTTGCAAAAAATGTACACTAAACTAGATAAGTACTGTGAAGACACGGGAATTAAATTATTAATAGATGAAAAAATGAGCCGATTTACAAGTTTTAAAATAGGCGGAAAAGCCGACAGAATGGTTTTTGTAGAAAATAAAGAGAGCCTTAAAACGGTGATGGCTTTAATAAAAGAAGAAAATATACCCTACTTTATACTTGGTAAGGGGTCTAATTTGCTTGTGCGTGACAAAGGTTTTAGGGGTGTAATGCTAAAGCTTTCTGGAGAGTTTAATGAAATAAAGCTAATAGATGAAGAAACAATTTATTGTGGCGCAGGCGTAAATCTTTCGAATTTATGTATTTTTGCAAAAGAAAACTCGCTATCTGGCCTTGAATTTTCTTATGGAATACCAGGCGGAGTAGGTGGCGCTGTATATATGAATGCAGGCGCTTATGGTGGCGAAATGAAAGATGTAATAGTAAGCTGTGAGCATATGAATGAGGATTTAACTTTTTCAAAGCTTCTTATTAATGAGCTTGACTTTTCATATAGAAAAAGCATATACACTAAAAGTGATAAAGTTATTACGGGCGTCGTGATTAAGCTTAAGAAAAGTGATAAAGATGAAATTGCAAAAACTATGGAAGAGATACTTTATAAAAGAGTATCAAAGCAGCCTCTTGATTACCCAAGTGCCGGAAGTACATTTAAAAGACCTAAAGATAATTTTGCCTCAGCGCTTGTAGATGTTTGTGGCTTAAAAGGAAAAAGTGTAGGTGGCGCCATGGTGAGTGAGAAGCATGCAGGCTTTTTAATAAACTATCTTGGTGCAAGCTGTGAGGATATGCTAAAACTTATTGAAGAAGTTAAAGAAGAAGTTTATAATAAAAAGGGAATAATGCTTGAATGTGAAGTCGAGATAATTGGCGAAGCTTAAAGCATTGAAAGCGAGGATGTGAAAATGGAATTTATTATAGTTACAGGGCTTTCAGGTGCTGGAAAATCTAAGGCGATACACGCAATGGAGGATATAGGTTTTTATTGCGTTGACAACTTGCCACCTGCAATGATACCAGTTTTTCATGATTTGTGTTTAAAACTAGAGGGAATGCCACAAAGGGTGGCAGTGGTTACAGACACAAGGGGCGGAGAGCTGTTTAAATCCTTTTTTGATGCGCTTAGCACACTAGCAGAGCAAAATGTAGATTATAAAATTTTATATTTAGAGGCAAGTGAGGGTGTTTTAGTAAATAGATATCAAGAAACAAGGAGAAAACATCCGCTTGCAGCAAGTGTAAATGGCTCTTTAGAAGAAGCGGTTAAAATTGAAAAAGAAATACTAAGACCTGTAAAAGAAAGAGCAGATTTTATTATAAACACCAGTAACATTTCAGCACAAGCAATGAAAGGGCGCGTAGTAAAACTGTTTTTGAAAGATGCAGAAAAATCTACAGTTGTGCACTGCATAAGCTTTGGTTTTAAACATGGAATACCACTTGAGGCTGACTTGCTTTTTGATGTGAGGTGCCTGCCAAACCCGTTTTATATTGATGGGTTAAGAGAAAAAACAGGGATTGACAAAGAAGTGTATGACTTTGTAATGGACTGTGAAGAAACTAAAGGTTTTGTTACAAGGTTTATAGATATGATAGACTACTTGCTTCCACTTTATATTAAAGAAGGTAAAAGTCAGTTAGTTGTTGCAATAGGCTGTACAGGTGGCCATCACCGCTCTGTGACTTTAGCGAGATTTTTACATGAGCATTTAGAAAAAAAGAATGCAAGAAGTACAATAAGTCACAGGGATATTAAAAAATAAAGGATATTTATATGTTGTTTTCACAGGAAGTAAAAAGTGAACTTTTAAAAAATGAATATAAAAATGAGTGTTGCAAAGAAATTTCAAAATCAGAAATTTTACTTTCAAATAGTATAGAAAATGAATGCTGTAAAAAAGCATTTTTAAGTACAGCATTTTTGTGCTTTGGCACTGCAAGCGACCCCGAAAAAGACTATAGGTTAGAGTTTGTTACAGATGATAAAAATTTCTCGCTTTTTATAATGCACACGGTAAATTCATCGCTTTATGAGGCTGCTAAACTGCAAGAGCGAGGTAAGAGCTTTGTCGTGTATATAAAGGGTGCAAATGCTGTAGAAGACATACTTACATACATGGGTGCATCTAATGCGTCTATGAAAATTATGCAGGTGAAAATGTATAAGGAACTTGTAAATAATATTAATCGCCAATCAAATTTTCAAACGGCGAATATGGATAAAGTTTTTTCTGCCTCGGCTAAACAGACGGTTGCAATTGCAGTTATAAGTGATAATATGGGGCTTGAAAATCTTGATGACAGATTAAAAGAGCTTTGTTATGCAAGGCTTCATGACCCACAGGCAAGCCTTAGAAAACTTTCCGAAACTTTAAATATAAGTCGTTCGGGAGTAAATCATAGAATGAAAGAAATTTTGGACATTGCACAAAAGATAGAAAAAGAAAAATTATAAGGGAGTGTGAAACATGCCATTTGCCCATTTGCATGTGCATACCGAATACAGCCTTTTAGACGGTGCATGCAGGATAGAGAGAATGCTTGACCGTGCAAAAGAGCTTGGGCAGACAGCGGTTGCCATAACAGACCATGGTTCCATGTACGGTGTGGTGGAATTTTATAAGGCGGCAAAAAAGCGAGGGATAAAACCCATAATAGGCTGTGAAGTTTATGTTGCAAAAAGAACAAGATTTGATAAGGTGCATGAGTTTGATAGAGAAAACAGGCACCTTGTTTTGCTGTGCAAAAATGAAACAGGGTATAAAAATTTACTTCATTTAGTATCAAGTGCCTTTACAGAAGGGTTTTATAATTCGCCAAGAATAGACTTTGATTTGCTTAAAGACCACAGTGAGGGACTAATAGCACTGTCGGCATGTCTTGCAGGTGAAATTCCAAGAGCTTTAATGCGAAATGATTATGAAGAGGCAAAAAAAATTGCACTTAGATATAAAGAATTATTTGGTGAAGATAATTATTATTTGGAACTACAAGATCACGGTCTTTTGGAGCAAAAAAGGGTAAATCCGCAAATCATTAAACTATCACAAGAAACGGGCATACCGCTTGTTGTGACAAATGACAGTCATTATATACTTAAAGAAGACTCTAAAATGCATCATCTTTTAATTTGCATACAGACAAATAGAACAGTAGAAGATGATGATGTATTAGAGTTTGGGTCTGATGAATTTTATTTTAAATCAGAAGAAGAAATGCGTGCCCTTTTTCCAAATTTTCCAGAAGCGGCGGACAATACACAAAAAATTGCCGATGCATGTAATTTAGAATTTGAATTTGGCGTGACAAAGCTTCCAGCGTTTAAAACAGATGACGGCAGTGATAATGTAGAATTTTTCAAAAAACTTTGCTATGAAGGTCTTGATAAAAGATATAATGGCAAAATTACAAAAGAGCTTACAGACAGATTAGAATATGAAATGAACACCATAGAAAGTATGGGATATGTCAATTACTATTTAATAGTATACGACTTTATTAGACATGCAAAAAGCTTAGGAATACCAGTAGGGCCAGGGCGAGGCTCAGGTGTTGGCAGTATAGCAGCATACTGCATGGGTATTACAGGTGTTGACCCCATAAAATATGATCTTATTTTTGAAAGATTTTTAAATTCTGAACGTATAAGCATGCCAGACTTTGACATAGATTTTTCTGATGAAAGACGACAAGAGATAATAGATTATGTGGTTTTAAAATATGGTGCATCACATGTGGCGCAAATTATCACCTTTGGAACTATGGCGGCAAGACTTGCAATACGAGATGTGGGCAGGGCAATGGCTGTTCCTTATAACGTGGTAGATGCTGTTGCAAAAATGATTCCTATGGCTATTGGGGTGACAATAAGTAAGGCGCTTGAACAAAACCCTGAATTTAAGGCACGTTATGAAACAGATGAAAAAGTGCGTGAGCTTGTAGATATGGCGCAAAAAATTGAAGGAATGCCAAGGCACAGCTCTACCCATGCGGCAGGCGTTGTTATTACAGATAAACCCGTAATGCAGTATGTTCCTCTTGCGAAAAATGATGACTCTGTTGTAACACAGTTTACCATGGGAACAATTGAAGAATTGGGTCTTTTAAAGATGGACTTTTTAGGTCTTCGCAATTTATCAGTAATAGATAACACGCAAAAAATGCTTAGAAAAAAGGGAATAGACTTTGATATAGATGAAATTAATTATGAAGAAAAATGTGTTTACGACATGATATCAGAGGGCTACACAGAGGGTGTATTCCAGTTTGAGTCAGACGGGATGAAGCGTATTTTAATTAAGAGTAAACCACAAAGTATTGAAGATTTAACGGCGATAATTTCGCTTTACAGGCCAGGCCCTATGCAGTTTATCGACACCTATGTGCAAAACAAGAAAGACCCTAAAAAAATTACATTTAAACACCCAAGGCTTTCAAAAATTTTGGACGTAACCTTTGGCTGTATTATATATCAAGAGCAGGTTATGACAATATTTAGAGAGCTTGCAGGTTATTCGCTTGCAAGGGCTGATATAGTAAGGCGTGCCATGTCAAAGAAAAAGTTTGATGTCATGGAAAAAGAGCGTGAGGTTTTTATAAACGGACTTAAACGAGAAGATGGCACTTGGGAAATCGAGGGCTGTATAAATCGTGGAGTTTCAAAAGATATTGCAAATTCAGTCTTTAATGAAATGGAAAGTTTTGCGGCTTACGCTTTTAATAAATCTCATGCAGCAGCCTATGCAACACTTGCATATCAGACAGCTTTTATGAAATATTTTTATCAAAGAGAATATTTTGCAGCACTGCTTACAAGTGTTCTAGGCTCATCTTCTAAGGTTGCAACTTATATGGAAGAGTGCGCAAGAATGAATATAACAGTGCTTCCTCCTCATGTAAACTTTAGCGACAACAGCTTTACAACACAGGAAAACTCTATAAGATTTGGTCTTTTAGCCATTAAAAATCTTGGTAAAGGGGTCATTTCACGCATAGTAAAAGAAAGAGAAACAGCGGGTAAATACAAAAGTTTTTACGACTTTTTAAAAAGAGTTCAGGGTAAAGATTTAAATAAAAGAGCGGTAGAAAGTCTTATAAAAAGCGGAGCGCTTGATAACCTTTTAAATAATAGGCGTGAAATGCTTATGAACCTGCAATCAGTTCTTGACACGCTTGAAGCTGACAAAAGGAGAAATATTGAGGGGCAAATTGGCTTTTTTGATATGGGTCGAGAAAATAAGGAGGAGGAGTTTTTTATAAATCCTGCTACAGATTTTTCGAAAAAAGAACTGCTTTCAATGGAAAAAGAAGTAACTGGAATGTACCTTACAGGGCATCCGATGGCTGAATATTTTGAGCTTTATAAAAAAGGTAAGGTTGCAAGGATTGATGAAATTATAACATCAGCCTCAGGAGAGAGCGAAAAGTATAGTGATGAACAAAGGCTTAACTTATTGGTAGTAGTAGACAGTGTGCGAAAGAAAATTACTAAAAACAATAACACACTTGCCTTTTTAATGGTTGAAGATATGTACGCATCTATTGAGGTTTTGGTTTTTCCTACAATTTATGAAAAATATAAAGAGCTTTTAGTTGAGGGTAATATCTTAAAAATTCATGGAAGGCTTAGTTTCACAGAACAAAGAGAACCAAAGCTTATTTTTGATTATGCGGTAAATCCTGAGGCGGATA
>CAYJJB010000001.1:28790-70406 GCA_964370405.1 uncultured Eubacteriales bacterium
CGAGATATCGCCAGGGAATACACAGGTTAAAAAAGCAGTAAAAAAAGGACTGTTTTTAAGATTTTCATCAAAAGAGAGTAAAGAGTATGAAACTGCAATGGAATATGTAAAAGTATTTTCAGGCAAAAACGATTTGTATCTTTACTTTAAAGATGAGGACAAATGGCTTAAAGCGCCGCAGAATATGAAGGTTGATGCAAATGAAGTGCTACTTTTAAGATTAAAAGAACTTCTTTTTGAAGAAAATGTTGTGCTTAGGTTGTAAATTATTAATTTAGGTACTTGAAATGTGATTAAAATTTTTATATAATAATAGTGTTGATTTAAAATAAAAGAAACTTTTTTATAATAATTTTGGAGGAAATGAAAATGAATGCTAAAAAAATTGCTGTTTTAACAAGTGGTGGAGATGCACCAGGAATGAATGCTGCAGTAAGAGGCGTTGTACGCTCTGCAATTGGAATGGGTTTGGAAGTTTACGGAATTAAAAGAGGATATAACGGTCTTTTAAATGGCGATATCGTGAAAATGGACATAAGATCAGTATCTGATACTATACAATCTGGCGGTACATTTTTATACACAGCTAGAAGCCCTGAGTATAACAGTAAAGAGGGTGTTTTAAAAGCTGCTAATGTATGTAGAGAACTTGGCATAGATGGCGTTGTTGTAATAGGTGGAGATGGCTCATTTAGAGGAGCAAGAGATCTTACCGAGGCGGGTATTCCATGCATAGGTGTGCCAGGTACTATTGATAATGATATTGCAAGCTCTGATTATACAATAGGCTTTGACACTGCAATGAACACAGCAATGGAAATGATAGATAGACTAAGAGATACAACAGAATCTCATGACAGATGTAGTGTTGTTGAAGTTATGGGAAGAAGATGTGGCGATATAGCTCTTTCTACAGGTATAGCAACTGGTGCAATAGCAACACTTGTGCCTGAAGTAGAATTTGATTTTGAAAAAGACGTTGTAGCAAGAATTAAAGCTTCACAAAAAACTGGTAAAAGACATTTTATTGTGGTTGTAGCTGAAGGCGTTGGACAAACTCAAGAAATTGCTAAAAAAATTGAAGAGGCAACAGGAATTGAAAGTCGTGCTACAATTTTAGGACATGTTCAAAGAGGTGGTTCACCAACACTTAGAGATAGACTTGTAGGTAGTGTGATGGGTTATCATGCTGTAGAACTTTTATCAAAAGGACAAAGTAATAGAGTTGTTATAATGAAAGACTCTCATGTTACAGACATGGATATTACTGAGGCTTTAGACAAACCAAAAGTGTTTGATAAAAGACTTTATGAGATTGCAAAAATACTTTCAAACTAAGTTTATTTTAAAATAATTATTCTTATTATAAAAAAGACTTGACATTTTGAGGTATTGGCGATATAATTGTTTTTGTTATAAATTAACGAAATACCCCTGCCTTGCGGCGGATGGGAGGGATATAGATGGCTGAAATCAGAATTAAGGATAACGAAACTCTTGACAGTGCGCTAAGACGCTTTAAAAAGCAATGCGCTAGAGCAGGTGTTATTGCTGAAGTTCGCAAAAGAGAAGCTTATGAGAAACCTTCAGTGAAACGTAAGAAGAAATCCGAAGCAGCTCGTAAGCGCAAATTCAAATAATTAAATTTATTTAAGCGTAAAAGCGGGCAGTTTGCCCGCTTTTTTTTGCAAAATTATTTACGGAGAGAAAATATGCCAATTTTAAAACCTACATATAAGACTAAAAGTATCCATGATATAAAAGTAGATACCTTAAATAAACTTTTAGTAAAAGTCGTTTTGCTTGATGTTGACAATACTATAACATCATATATTTCAAAAACACCATTAGATGGTGCGGTTATGTGGGCAAAAAACTTAGAAAAAAATGGCTTTAAGGTGTATATAGTATCAAATAACTTTGAGGAGAGAGTATCAAAAATTGCAGAAAAATTTAGCTTGCCTTACATTTCTTTTGCAATGAAGCCTTTTCCAAAAGGTTTTAGAAAAGCCAGAAAAGCGCTAAATGTAAAATCTCATGAATGTGTAGTAGTAGGTGACCAAGTTTTTACAGATATTTTAGGTGCTAATTTGGGCTCAATGAAATCTATACTTGTAGAACCTGTGGAAATTGAAACAGGTTTTACATATAAGATACGAAGAAAACTTGAAAAAAGAGTCAGAAAAAAAGCAAAACTAATTTAAGAAAAGGAATGAAAATTAATATGGAAAATAAAATAGCACGTTTATCAGAAATTTTAATTAAGGGAGATAAAAAAACTGCTGCAATAATATCATCAGACACAAATAGAAGATATTTTACAAGTTTTAAATCATCAGCAGGTTTTTTAATTGTGACAGCAGAAGAGTCATATTTGATTGTTGACTTTAGATATATAGAAGCGGCTACAAATAATGCAAAAAATGTAACAGTGCAAGAATTTAAAAATTCTGACGAGAAAATTAAAGAAATTCTTAAAAAACATGGTATAGAAAAAGTTTATATGGAAACAGATTCACTTCCATATGCACAAGCTAAAAAATTTGAAAGCCTTTGTGAGTCAGTATCTGCCAAAGCTGAATTTGACCAAAGTCTTAATAATGCAATAAAAGATATAAGAATAATAAAAACCGCAGATGAAATTGAGAAAATAAGACAGTCACAAGCTCTTACAACTGCTGCATACAATCATGCCTTAACTTTAATTAAAGAGGGCATGGCAGAAAAAGATTTAGCACTTGAAATAGAGTTTTTTATGAGAAAAAATGGTGCAGACGGTGTAGCGTTTAGCCTTATAGTGGTGGCTGGCAAAAATTCTTCAATGTGTCACGGTGTTCCTGGTGATAATACGATAAAAAAAGGCGATTTTATCACAATGGATACAGGTGCTCTGCTTGATGGTTATCATTCAGATATGACAAGAACAGTTGCTTTAGGACATGTAAGTGATGAACAAAAAGATGTTTATGAAACAGTTTTAAAAGCACATAATGAAGCAATGTATGCAATAAAACCAGGAGTGGTGTGCTCTGATGTAGACAAAATTGCAAGAGATATTATAGACGAAAAATACAGAGGTACTTTTGGACATGGTTTGGGTCATGGTGTAGGATATGATATACACGAGTGGCCAAGACTTAGCGCACTTGATAGCACAGTACTAGAAGAGGGCATGGTTGTAACTGATGAGCCAGGCATATACTTACCCGGTAAATTCGGTGTAAGAATTGAAGATATGGTTGCAGTTACTAAAGATGGATATGAAAGCCTAACAAATGTGCCAAAAGAGCTTTTAATTCTTTAATAACTTACACTTGAAAAATTTAAGAAAATAGTATAAAATAATATATATAATAAATTTAGTTTATTTTTCGGAGTAAATCCGAATGGAAAGGATGTCAAATATATGATTTCAGCAGGAGATTTTAGAAATGGCGTAACATTTGAAATGGATGGAAACGTTGTTTCAATTATTGAGTTCCAACACGTAAAACCAGGTAAAGGTGCTGCGTTTGTTAGAACAAAAATTAGAAATGTTATGACAGGAGCAGTTACAGAAAAAACATTTAACCCAAATGAAAAATTCCCACCAGCATTTGTAGAGAGAAAAGACATGCAATATCTTTACAGCGATGGAGATTTATATTACTTTATGGACGTTGAGTCTTATGAGCAAATTCCAATTAGCTCAAGCGTTTTAGGCGATAACTTTAAATTTGTAAAAGAGAATATGGAGTGTAAAGTTCTTTCTTACAAAGGAAGTGTTTTCGGTGTTGAGCCTCCAAACTTTGTTGATTTAGTAATCACACAAACAGACCCAGGCTTTAAAGGCGACACAGCTACTAACGCAACAAAACCAGCTATCCTAGAAACAGGAGCAGAGGTTAAAGTTCCACTATTTATAGACGAAGGTGAATTAATCCAAATAGACACTAGAACTGGTGACTATATGGGAAGAGCTTAAAGGAGAAATCAAAATGATGACAAATTTAGAAAGAGTAGCATATATCAAAGGTCTTGTTGAAGGTTTAGAGCTTAATGCAGACACCAAAGAAACAAAAGTTATTAAAGCTATGCTAGAACTTTTAGAAGACATGGCGTTTAGTATTCAAGATTTAGAAGACGATTTAGCAGAAGTTGACGAGAGAGTTGACGAAATTGACCGTGACCTAGGCGAAATTGAAGAAGATTTCTACGAAGTAGAGGGCGACTGCAATTGCGGTGGCGACTGTGATTGTGGCGATGACTGCACTTGTGGTTTCGACGACGATGACTTTGATGACGACGATTTTTATGCAGAGGTTACTTGCCCTACTTGTAATGACACAATAGAGCTAAATTCACAAATGCTAGAAGAGGGTTCAATAAATTGCCCAAACTGTGATGAACTTTTAGAGTTTGACATGGATTTTGAAGAAGACGATGAAGAGAGCACAGAAGCTTAAATGAATTTTTAGCGGAGTTATGACAAATCATAACTCCGCTTTTTTTGGTTATTTTGTCGTATATAGATTGTGTAAACTTTGTATAAAATGTGTATTGTTTTGTTTTAAATTTACAGATATAATAAACTTGTATATTATTATGGAGGAGATTAAAAATGATAGATTTAACAAAAAAACCGTTTTATTTGGAAGAAAAAGACATTAAATGGGTGGAAGAAACATTAAAAGGAATGAGTGCAGAAGAAAAATTAAGACAGCTCTTCTTTTTAATTGCTTACAGCGCAGACGATGAGTATTTAAAGGGCTTGTCTTGTGAGAGCATAGGTGGATTTATGTGTAGAACTATGCCACCTGAAGAAATTATAAAGACAAATGCATACATGCAACAAAAAAGCAAAATTCCGCTACTTATAGCTGCAAACCTAGAGGCAGGCGGAAACGGTGCTGTTGCTGGGGGCACAAAAATCGGACGTCAAATGCAAGTTGGTGCTACAGCAGATGTTGATATGGCTGAAAAACTTGCAATTACCTGCGCAGAGCAAGGTTTAGCTGCAGGTGTTAACTATAACTTTGCACCTATCACAGATTTAGATTACAATTTTAGAAATCCAATCACAAATACTAGAACTTTCGGAAGCAACGAGCAAATTGTTAAAGATTTTTCTGTAAAATTTGTTGAAGCCTCTCAAAAACTTGGAATGGCTACATCTCCAAAACATTTTCCAGGTGATGGAGTAGATGAAAGAGATCAACACCTTGTTACAAGCATTAACTCGCTTTCTTGCGAAGACTGGGACAAAACTTATGGTGAAGTTTATAAAGCTTGCATAGACGCAGGTGCGCTTACAATTATGATAGGTCATATTATGCAACCTGCATACTCTAAAAAACTTAATCCTGCTTTAAAAGACGAGGATATTATGCCTGCAACACTTGCTCCTGAATTATTAAATGGACTACTTCGTGAAAAACTAGGCTTTAACGGCATGATAATTACAGATGCTACAACTATGGCAGGTATGACTATTCCTATGCCAAGAAGAAAAGCTGTACCTTACACAATTGCAAGCGGTTGCGACATGTTCTTGTTTACTAAAAACTTACAAGAAGACATAGACTTCATGATAGATGGCTATAAAGATGGAATTATCACAGATGAAAGACTTGATGAAGCTGTGACAAGAATTTTGGCAACAAAGGCATCAATTAAACTTCATGAAAAACAAGCAAGCGGAGAAATTATTCCAACACTTGAAAATCTTCAAAAAGTAATTTCTGATGATAAATATCTAGCATGGCGTGATGAGTGTGCCGACAAGGCAATTACACTTGTTAAAGAGCAAAAAGGCTTACTTCCTATTTCTATAGAGAAAACACCTAGAGTTATGCTTTACGGAATTACACCATCGGGCGAGAGCTTCTTTGGAAGAAACGCTGATGCGGCAGATGTAGTACCGCATGTAAAAGCAAGGCTTGAAAAAGAAGGCTTTAAGGTTGATGTTTGGGAAGCACCAAAGGGTATGGAAGGCAGAATGCAAAGAATTAGTGATGTTACAGACAATTATGATTTAATAATCTATTTTGCAAGCCTTTCTACAAAAAGCAATCAAACTACAGTAAGAATTGAGTGGGCGCAGCCTATGGGCGTAAACGTTCCACAGTTAATACAAGATATTCCAACAATATTTGTATCGACTGAAAATCCATATCACCTACTTGATGTGCCAAGAGTAAAAACATTTATAAATACTTACAACTCAGAGCCTTGGGCGCTTGATGCTTTGGTTGATAAACTTTTAGGTAAATCAGAATTTAAAGGTATAAGCCCTGTAGATGCCTTCTGTGGCATGTGGGACACAAGACTGTAAGGAGAAATTAAATGAAGTATAAAGCAGTTATATTTGACCTTGATGGCGTTATTGTACACACAGATAAATCTCACTACTTAGCATGGAAAGAAATTGCCGACAAAAAAGGTATTTATTTTGATGAAGTGATAAATAACCGCCTAAGGGGTGTTTCCAGAATGGAAAGTTTAGAGATAATACTTGAACGCCATGAGGGTAAGGCTTTAAGTGAAGAAGAAAAAGTTGAGCTTGCAAGTGAGAAAAACGAGAGCTATAAGCGTATGCTCATGCATTTAACTCCTAAAGATGTTGCGCCAGAAGTGTTGAAAGGCCTTGATTTTATTGCAGAAAAAGGGCTTAAAATGGGCATAGCGTCATCAAGCCAAAATGCAAAAACCATTTTAACTCAAATTGGCCTTATAGATAGGTTTGATGCAATTTGTGATGGCACAATGATAAAAAACACTAAACCACATCCAGAAGTATTTGCAAAGGCGGCAGAGATGCTCAGTTTTGAGCCAAAAGACTGCCTAGCGGTAGAAGATGCAGTATCAGGAGTAGAGTCCGCAAAAGCTGCTGGTATGGAAACTGTGGCAATAGGTGATGCGTCTGAAAATAAAGCAGGGGATTATAATATATTATCTTTTGATGAAATTTGCTCCTTAATCGTTTGAGGAAAAGTATAAAATTAAAAAACACAGTCGAAAAGCGTATGCTAATCGGCTGTGTTTTTATGTTATCCTAAATCGACAGATCTTTGTGCTCTAGCATTTAGGTCTTCTTTTGCTATATTTCCAGCTAAATATTCATAATATGCTTGTGCGCCTATCATAGCCGCATTGTCACCGCAAAGAGAAATATCAGGCATATAAAGTTCCCAGTTGTTTAACTCACACTCTTTTTTAAGCTCTCGCCTTAAATGCGAATTTGCACATACTCCACCTGCTATTACTATTTTTTTATAACCCTTATCTTTTGCAAGTTTTGAAAGTCTAGTGACAAGGCAGTCTACTACTGCATATCTGAAACTTGCGGATAAATCGGGAATGTTTAGCTCTTCGCCTTTTTGTGCTGCGTTATGAATAATGTTTATAACAGAGGTTTTAAGTCCTGAAAAGCTAAAGTCGTACGGTCTTCCGTCAACCGATGGTCTTGGAAAAGTAAACACTGTGGGGTCGCCGCTTTCTGCTACTTTATCTAACATTATTCCGCCAGGGTACGGCATACCCATACTCCGTGCAGCTTTGTCAAACGCTTCACCAGCTGCATCATCACAAGTTCTGCCTAGTATATGAAGTTTTGTATAGTCTTCTACCTCGATTATATGCGTGTGACCGCCTGATACTACCATGCATAAAAACGGTGGTTTTAAGTCTTTGTAACATAAATAGTTGGAGGCTATATGTCCTCTTAAATGATGCACAGGCACTAGCGGTAAATTATTAGCAAGTGCTAATCCCTTTGCAAAATTTACTCCAACCAAGAGAGAGCCTATAAGCCCTGGTGCATAGGTTACAGCAATGGCATCTAATTCATCAGCTTTAAGACCAGCCGCTGTAAGGCTTTCCTCTACAACGCCAAATATTGACTCGCTATGTCTTCTTGAAGCAATTTCTGGTACAACGCCACCGTAAAGTTTATGCTCTTCTACTTGAGAAGCGACAATTGATGATAAAATTTTTCTTCCATCTTCAACCACTGCAGCAGCAGTTTCGTCGCAAGAGGATTCTATTGCAAGAATTTTCATGTATTAAAACTCCCTTCTTGTCATTATAAGTGCATCTTCTGTGGGCTTTTCATAGTAGTTTTTGCGTGTGCCCTCAACTTTAAATGACATTTTTTCATATAATTTTATTGCACTTTCATTACTCTTTCGTACTTCAAGGGTAATAAATTCACCTTTGCATTCAGAAACAATATCTATCAAAATTTCTAAAAGTCTTGTTGCAATTCCTTTTTTTCTGTACTCAGGTTTTACCGCTATATTATTTATATAATACTCTCCATATGTAACATGCATACCTGCATATGCTGTTACTGTTTCATTGTCAAGCGCCACGATAAACACGCTGTTTTCATTATCAATTTCACTTTGAATTGATAGGTAGGACCAAGGGTTTGAAAAGCACTGCCTTTCAATTTTTTCAATTTGCTCAACATGTTTAATCGCTAGTTTTTCAATTGTCATAATCGCTCACCACAAGAAGAAGTTGCTCTAAAAAATCTTTTACAACAACTAAAAGCTCATCCCTACATTCTCTATAAGTCTGTAAATCCTTGCCAAATGGGTCTGATATATGTTTTGGTACGAAAATTTTATGTACATCAACTCCGCATTTTTGCAAAATATATGCATGGGTGTCGGACATTGTAAAATAAGCGTCGTAAAGTGCGACATGGCGAGGTGCAAAAACCTGCGCTTTTTTATCACTGATGTCAATGTCTATTTCATGGCAAGCTTCAACTGCGTTTTTTGCAGCGTCATCAAGTGCTCTTGCGTTAATTCCTGCACTGTCGCAACTTATGTTTTTTATTTCTCTTTCTTTTAAATATTTTCTGAAAATTCCTTCTGCCATAGGGCTTCTACAAGTGTTGCCCGAGCAGACAAATAGTACATTCACGTAAATTACCTCTTTAAAACTCATGATTTTTTATACACTAAAAAATCAAAGTGTATAATAGTTTTTAATTTATTTAATTCTTTAAGCCTGTTTGTGCCTTCTATAGTTGTTTTCCAGTAATACGGAGTCATAGAAAACAGTTCAAATATACTCTCGTTGTCAAAAAGCTCTATCTCGCTTTTTACTTCAATTCTCTCTTCAAAGGAAAAGCCTTGATATTCGGTGTGCTTTTTCTCGTTTTCATACGGCACATCATATAAAACTTCTTTCATTTCCCATAAATGTTTTTGACCAGGCACTGCAATTATCATGTATCCACCTTTTTTTATTACCGATAAAAACTCTGCTTCTACAATAGGTGCAAATACATTTACAAGGCAGTTCACACTGTTTTTTTCAAATGGTATGTCAAATAAACTTGCTACAGCAAAGTTTATTTCTTTGTATTTTGCCGCTGCTAGCTTTACAGCAGATTTTGAAATGTCTATTCCAAAAACTTCTCTGTTTTTACCTGTAAGCTTAGATGTATAATATCCTTCGCCACAGCCTGCATCTAAAATAATGTTACCTACACTCTTATCTAAAAGGGTATCAACTATTTTAGAAAGCTCATTAACAAAAATATCATAATGGCCTTTTTCTAAAAAGCTTCGCCTTGCCCTTACCATTTCTGGGGTGTCACCTGGAAGCTTTGAGTTCATTTTATTAGACATTAGTAAATGTAAATATCCTTGTTTTGCAACATCAAAACTGTGGTTGTTTTCACATTTTGCACAGCCTGTGCTTAAAGTAAGTGCCATCTTGCAAATAGGGCAAGAAAAATTCATGTTTCATCACCCTTTCACTATATACCAGTTTTCGCCTATATCGGCATCTACTAAAAGTGGAACAGAAAGTTTTACTGCGTTTTCCATCTCGGCTTTAAGTAGCTCTTTAACTTCTTGTGCTTCATCTATAGGACACTCAACTATAAGTTCATCATGTACTTGCAAAATCAGTTTTGCCTTCATGTTTTTTAATGCCGCTTGAACTTTTATCATTGCAATTTTAATAATATCAGCTGCCGCCCCTTGTATTGGCATGTTTCTTGCAACACGTTCACCAAATGCCCTCATATTAAAGTTTCCACTTTTAAGTTCGGGTAAATATCTTCTTCTTCCAAAAATATCTTCAACATAGCCATCTTCTTTGGCTTTAGCAATTACATTTTCCATATATATTTTAATTCCAGAGAAATTTCTTAAATATTCATTTATATAATTTTCAGCCTCAAATCGGCTTACGCCTATGTCTTGAGAGAGTGAAAATGCGCCTATTCCATAAACTATGCCAAAGTTTACTGCCTTTGCGCTACTACGCATTTTAGATGTAACCATATCCTCAGGCATATTAAAAACTCTTGCAGCGGTTGAGCGGTGAATGTCCTTGCCTTCTTTAAAAGCTTCGCACATAACTTCATCATTTGATACATGGGCAAGCACTCTAAGTTCAATTTGAGAATAGTCGGCGCCTACTAAGGTGTAACCTTCTTGTGCAACAAAAAATCGTCGCAACTCCCTGCCCAAATCAGTTCTAACAGGAATATTTTGCAAATTAGGCTCAGTTGATGAAATTCTGCCAGTTCTTGTTTCAGCTTGGTTAAAAGTTGAATGTATTCTTCCGTCATTTCCAACAACTTTTAATAATCCTTCACAGTAGGTGGAATTTAATTTTGCAAGTGTTCTATATTCTAAAATATCGTTTACTATAGGATAATCAAATCTAAGTTTTTCTAAAATTTCAGCACTTGTAGAATATCCTGTTTTTGTCTTTTTGCCATGAGGCAAGCCCATTTTTTCAAAAAGAGCTTCACCAAGCTGCTTTGGCGAGTTTAAATTAAATTCAAATCCAACTTCTTCCATAACAGAGTTATGAAGTTCTAAAATTTTAATTTTTAAATTTTCTCCAAACTCTTTTATGCCTTTGCTGTCAACTTTAAATCCTACATTTTCCATCTCTGCCAAAACTTTTATTAGGGGCATTTCAATTTCGTCTAAAAGTTTCTTTTGATTGTTTTTTTCAATTTCATCAAGTAATTTTTTAGATATTTTTTCTATATAATAAGCCTTTATAGCACATAAGTCTTCACTTTTTATTTGTGGTACTTGATACTCCAGCGCCAATTTTTCCACTTCATAGCTTGATGAAGATGGGTTTAAAAGGTAAGCGGCGATTAAAGTGTCAAGTTTTACAGATTTGATATCGCCCAAAATTTTTATTAGAGGTTTAAGGTCGTGGCAGTATTTTTCAATTTTTTCATTACTACAAAAAGTTTTTAAAAATTCTTTTGTAGGCTTTATCCCAGTAACTTTTCCGTTTATGGAAAAGTACATAGTTTTTATATTTTCTTCTTCTAATTCATAAGAAAAATATGCGGCACCAAGATCTTCAAGCATGGGCAGTACAGTAAATGCATGTTCAGTATATTTTACTTCACACTCACTTGCAGTTTCCTCTTTTGAAGAATTATCAGACTGTGCTCCATTTACTCCAAGCTTTTCCATAAGCTTGAAAAGTTCAAGCCTTACCATAAGTTTTGAAGCTTCTTCTGCGTTCATTTCAGATTTAATGTATGAACTAATGTCTTTGTTTATGGGTGCATCTGTTTTAATTGTTCCAAGTTCATAACTTAAAAATGCATTATCTTTTGAATTTATAAGCTTTTCTTTCATGCCTTTTTTAATTTCTAAATCATCAATATTGTCATAAATATAAGAAAGGTTTTGATATTTTGTAATAAGTTCTTTTGCGCCTTTTTCACCAATTCCTAAGACTCCTGGTATGTTATCAGAGCTGACACCTTGTATTGCCTTAATGTCAATAAGTGCTTTTGGCTCTACTCCATAAACTTCCATGATTTTATCTTCATCATATAAAGTTACAATTGACTGACCAAATTTAGTGGAGGCAAGCCTTACACTTGTCTTTTTGGATACAAGCTGTAAGCTATCTTTATCCCCTGTTGCAATGACACAGTCATGTCCTTCGTCTTCACAAGTTTTTGCCAAAGTTCCTAAGATATCGTCTGCCTCATATCCTTCACAAGTTACGAGTTTATACCCTAAGTACTCAAGCAGCTCTTTTAAAATTGGAAGCTGCATTGCAAGTTCTTGTGGCATACCTTTTCTAGTAGCTTTATAACCGTCATACATCTTATGGCGGAAAGTGGGCGCCTTTAAGTCAAAAGCTATGGCAATAGCTTGGGGATTTGTTTCATCTTTAATTTTTTCTAAAATGTTTAAAAAACCATATATAGCATTTGTGAACTCTCCATTTTTTGTGGAAAGAATTTTTATGCCGTAAAAAGCTCTGTTTAAAATACTGTTACCGTCAAGCACTAATAGCTTCATAAAATCCTCCATTTAAATTTTATCTTTTAAATTTCTTCTGTAAAACGCCATAAATAAGGTGCAAGTTGTCACTGCTGCAAGCACATCAGATATAGACTCTGCAAGGAAAACACCAAAAACGGCTCCTCCGTCATATACTAAATCGGCTATAGGTGCGGCCATATCTGCTGCAAACTGAGTTGTACCTATAGTAGCAGGTAGGATGTAAAGTAGTGGAATTAATAATATGATTTTTCTAAATATCGCCATAGATAGTGAATTTTTTGCTTGTCCCAGTGCCATAAATGACTGCTGACAGCACATTTGCATACCAAAAGTAAGTCCACCCATTAGATACACTCTTAATGCCCATGTGGCAAACCTTATAGCATCAGGTTCTGTTGCAAACATGGAAACAAAGGTTTCAGCAAAAATAAGTATCATTCCAACTCCGCAAAACGCCCCAATTACACACACTTTAAAGGTAAGTTTAAATGTGTTGCGCACTCGTTCATAATTTCCTGCACCATAGTTAAAACTCATTATAGGCTGAGCGCCTTGACAAAAGCCGCTTATTGGGAAAGTTATCATTTGGTATAGGCTTAAAAGTATTGCCATAGTTCCCACTGCCATAGTTCCACCAAACTGTGAAAGTTGGTTTATAAATGTAATTTGCAGTAGGCTCTCTGTCGTGCTCATAATAAATGGCGATATTCCAAGTGACATAATTGAAAGTAAAATTTTAAGTCTTGGCAGTAAAAATTCTCTTCTAATTCTTATTACACTGCTTTTGCCAAAAAAGAATTTTAATGCCCATATTGCAGATACAGTTTGAGAAATAACGGTTGCAAGCGCCGCACCCTGTACACCCATGTCAAAAACAAAGATGAAAAGTGGGTCAAGGGCAATGTTAAGTGCTGCACCAATTACCACAGTTGCCATTCCTATTTTGGTTTTTCCTTGTGTGTTTATGTATGCGTTCATTCCGAATGCAATTTGAACACATACTGTTCCTATGCTATAAATCGTTATGTATGATACCGCATAGCTTATATTGCTTTCATCTGCACCAAAAAGATATAGTATAGGTTCTGCAAAAATGGCGACAATTACAGTAATGATAACACCACTAATTATAAGGCTTGTAAAGGAGTTTGAAAGTATTTTTTCAGCGCCTTCTTTATCATTTTGACCAAGTTTAATAGCGGCAAGCGGTGCGCCACCCACACCAAAAAGCTGGGTAAGTGCCATGATAATTGTAATTATTGGAAGTGCCACGGCAAGTCCTGACAGAGCAAGGCTTGAGTCTGGCATTCTTCCAATATAAATTCGGTCAACTATATTGTAAAGCATATTCACAACCTGTGCTATAATTGTGGGAATAGCAAGGCTTACAAGCAGTTTTCCTATTTTTTCTGTTCCAAGTTTACTTCGTGCATTCATTCTTATACCTCTTCGTTTCTATTTAGTAAAAATAAATCTTTTAATAGCATGTCAAGCTCTTCAAGTGTTTGAAGTGTTCCGCTTCTGTTTCTAAACTGTGCGGCGCCCTTCATTCCGTGTATATACCATGCAACATGCTTTCTTGCCTCTCTCATAGCTCGTTGCTCGCCTTTAAGTTCACACATTAAAGATATATGCTCTCTTATAGTTATAATTTTTTGAGAAAGGGGAGGAGGAGGTAAAATTCTTACATCATCTCTTAAACAGGCATTAATTTGTGCAAAAATCCATGGGTTTCCAAGGGCTGCCCTGCCTACCATAACAGCATCGCAGCCAGTTTTATCTATCATTTTTGCCGCAGATACGGCATCTACTACATCTCCATTGCCAATTACAGGGACACTTACCGCTTCTTTTACCTTTTTTATTATTTCCCAATCTGCAAAAGGCTTGTACATTTGTGCCCTTGTTCTACCGTGAATACAAATGGCATCAGCTCCGGCTTCTTCACAAATCAATGCGACTTCCACTGCATTTACTTGGTCATCATCCCAACCTTTTCGCATTTTAACTGTTACAGGAATATCTATTTCATCTTTTATTGCTTTTACAATTTCACCGCAAAGTTTCGGAGTTTTCATAAGTGCGCTTCCACAGTTATTGCCCGCTACTTTTGGTACCGGGCAACCCATATTTATATCAATAAAACTTGGATTTTTATCTAAAACTTTCCTTGCAGCCTCTGCCATAATTTTAGGGTCGTCACCAAAAATTTGTATGCCAATAGGTCGTTTGTCAAGGCTTAAATCTAGTATTTCATTTGTCTTTTTATCATTAAAATGCAGTGCTTTAGAGCTTGCCATTTCCGTGACGGTAAACGCTGTACCGTACTGTGAGCATATTTTTCTAAACGCTGCATCTGTGGCCCCTGCCATAGGTGCAAGTACTGCCTTGCCCTCTATATTAATATTACCAATTTTCAAATTTTACCTCATTCCTGTTCGTCAAGTGTAAGTGTAAATGACGGTAGTGCTTCGTCTATAAAAACATTTGCCTCTTTGCAGTTTAAGTTGTTTACAGCAAGTCGCAAGCTTTGCTCTGCTGTGTTAAACTCTGTATTTCCCGACTTTTTTTCTTCAATGCATTTAATAATTGCAGAAATTTTATCTGCTGCCTTTATAAGTAGTTTGTATTTTTTGTCATCATCGCTTGATATTTCTAAAATTTCTTTATATTCATCTTTTAAATCGCTTGGAAGCATGTGTATAAGTTTATCAACTGCTAGTTTCTCTACTTCCTTATATGCCTCACGTATTTTAGGGCTGTGATATTTTACAGGAGTAGGCAAGTCGCCTGTGATGATTTCTGTTACGTCATGATACATAGCAAGCACGCACACTCGGTTTTCATCATAATTTTCATTAAATCGTTTATTTCCAATAAGAGCTAAAGCGTGGGCAACAATTGCTGTTTCCAAGCTGTGCTCGCTAATATTTTCATCTCTTGTATTTCTCATAAGTCCCCAGCGGTTTATATACCTCATTCTGGAGAGCATTGCATAAAAATGTGTCACTTAACCACCTCTTACAGATATTATATATAAATTCTACTATTTTTTCAATAACTTTACCTTATAAATTAAACTTTCTTTTAAATAAGCTCTTTATTGTTTGTGGGTTTTGTGGTAAAATTGATTTTGTATTATGCATTTAAGAAAATATACAAAATTCTAATATATAAAAATTATAGTGGAAGGAGCACTAATATGTCCGAATTTAAATCACTTTTGCCAAGAGTTAATACAAAAAAATTCTTATTTAAATCATTTACACTTGGATTTATTTTGTCTTTTTTAATATTTATTCCATATATCATAGCAGACGGAGGAAGATTTTTCTTTTATGGGGACTTTAATGTTCAGCAAGTTCCGTTTTATAAGCTTGCACATGAAACGGTAAGAAGTGGAAATTTTGGTTGGAGTCATCTTACAGATTTAGGCGCTAATTTTATAGGTTCTTATTCATTTTACCTTTTGGGAAGCCCGTTTTTTTGGCTTACAATTCCTTTCCCTAATGACTGGATACCATTTTTAATGGCACCTCTTTTAATGCTTAAATTTGCCTGTGCAACTTTATCGGCATCTCTGTTTTTGAAAAGATATGTAAAAAATTTAAATGTTGCACTTATTGGTGCACTGCTTTATGCTTTTTCAGGATTTTCATTATATAACGTGTTTTTTAATCATTTTCATGAGGCAATAGTGGTGTTTCCTTTACTGCTTTATGCTTTAGATGAATTTATACATGAAAAACGCCGTGGGCTTTTTTGTTTAGTTGTTGCATTTTCTTGTTTGTCAAACTATTATTTCTTTGTAGGACAGGTTGTTTTTACATTGATTTATTTCTTTTTGCGCTTAATTTGCAAGAGCTATAAAGTCACAATAAAAGAATTTGCCCTATTGGTTTTAGAAGCAGTTTTAGGCTTTATGATGGCGTGTATACTGCTTATTCCGTCAGTGTTAACTGTTATGCAAAATTACAGGGTGTCAAACCCCATAGAGGGTTGGAATGCTGTGATGTATCCAAATACACAGCGTTATGTGCAAATAATATCCTCGTTTTTCTTCCCGCCAGACCTTGCAGCAAGACCGAATTTTGCACCCGATTCAGGTGCAAAGTGGGCATCTGTTGGTGCTTGGCTTCCGCTGTTTAGTGTAAGTGGTGTGGTGGCGTGGATGCAAATTAGGCGCAAGCACTGGCTTAAAAAAATGCTATTTATCTGCATAATTATGGCGCTTGTTCCAGGGCTTAACGCTGCATTTCACCTTTTTAATGCCTCTTATTATGCAAGGTGGTATTACATGTTTACGCTAATGCTAGCACTTGCAACAGTTATGGCACTTGAGCATAAAAGAGCTGATTTTAAAAAAGCAATTAAGCGCACAAGTATTGTTACAGCGATAATTGCACTTACAATAGGATTTACACCAGCTTTAATAGAGGTTGACGATGTAGAAACGCTTACTTTTGGATTATATGAATACCGAGAGCGATTCTTTATATATGTAGCGCTTGCACTGTTAAGTTTAGCTGCTCTTACTTATTTATTTTTATATTATAGAAACAATAAAGAAAAGTTTATTAAACGCACTACCATAACACTTTCGGCAATAATAGTTTTTTATGGCTCTTTCTTTATCATGTCAGGAAAGACACAAAGTGCAAGCCCCTATGATAAAATTATACCAAACTTATTAACTGGCACCGAAAGCCTTGGTCTTGATGACTTAGACACCGTGCGAAGTGATTTTTATGAGTCCTTAGATAACTCTGGAATGTACTGGCAAATACCCACTATACAAGCATTTCATAGCATAGTCCCAGGCTCTATTATGGAGTATTATGATTTTATTGGTGTGCAAAGAGATGTAGGCTCAAGACCTGAGGCGCAGTATCATGCAATAAGAGCGCTCACATCTGTCCGTTGGCTTTTTGATGATGATAGCGATGACGATTATTTTGCAGGAGAAGATTACAGTGACCCTGCAACTGAGGGCTTTGTTTATCATTCTAATGCAAACGGTTTTGATATTTGGGAAAATGAATACTACATACCCATGGGTTTTAGTTATGATTATTATTTAACAGAAAGTGATGCAAAAGAACTTAGCGAAACACAGCGCCAATATGCCATGCTTGCGGCTCTTGTAATTAAAGATGAGGACGAGGCAATTTTCTCTGCATATTTACAGCCATATGATCAAGCGATAATAAGGCGTAATCAGTTTGTCTATGAAGACGCTTGCCTTGCACTTATAGAGGACAGTGCTACAAATTTTGAGTACACAAATACAGGTTTTGTGGCTCATACAGATTACGAAAATTCTGAATTTGTGTTTTTCAGTGTTCCTTATGAAGATGGATTTACAGCGACTGTAAATGGAGAACTTGCAACTATTTACCAAGTGAATGTGGGCTTTATGGCAGTTGAAGTGCCAGCTGGTGAGAATGTTACTATACAGTTTTATTATCAAACACCAGGACTTAGTGTTGGAATGTTAATTACAAGTTTTGCTGTAGCAATTTTCATAACTTACATCTATGTAACAAGAAAAATGAAAAATAAACAAGACAGCAATCAAAAACGTAATTTGTTTTCAAAGCTTAGAGTAAATAAAAAATTTAGTGAATACTGCAAAGTTAAAAATTGCAGTTTTAATGACAGTACTATACTAAAAAAAGATTACAGACTGTAAAAGGAGTATTTTTATAATGAGTATCGCTTATCTAGTTGTACCTTGTTACAACGAAGAGGAAGTTCTTAATGAAACAAATAAACGGCTTATGCAAAAACTTGCCGAAATGATACACAAGGGTGTAGTTGATGAGAAAAGTCGAATTTTATATGTAGACGACGGAAGCCGTGATAGCACTTGGAAAATTATTGATGAACTACACAAAAAATATACTTGTGTAGAGGGACTTAAACTTTCAAGAAATTGTGGACATCAAAACGCACTTTTATCAGGACTTATGGCGGCAAAAGATAGATGTGACTTTACAATTAGCCTTGATGCAGATTTACAAGACGATATTGAAGTTTTAGACGAATTTGTAAAAAAATATGATGAAGGTAATCAAGTGGTTTATGGAGTGCGAAAAAAACGTGACAAAGACTCGTTTTTTAAGCGTTTTACTGCCGAAAGTTTTTATAAAATAATGAAATTTTTGGGTGTTGATATAGTCTTTAATCATGCAGACTATAGACTAATGAGTAAAAAAGCGCTTGAAGCTCTGGCAGATTTTTCAGAGGTTAACCTGTTTTTGCGTGGTATAGTGCCTTTAGTAGGCTTTAAAAGTGACTGTGTATATTATGACAGACATGACAGATTTGCCGGTGAGTCAAAATATCCGTTTAGAAAAATGCTTTCTTTTGCAACAGATGGAATTACTTCTTTTAGCGTAAAGCCATTAAAACTTATTTCTCATTTTGGAATTTTAATTTCTATATTCAGTGTGGTAGGACTTTTATATGCGCTTATCTCTTATTTTATGGGTGTAGCGGTTGCAGGTTGGACGGCAACAGTTGCCTCAATTTGGCTTATAGGCGGAATACAACTTTTATGCCTTGGAGTTGTTGGGACTTATGTTGGGAAAATTTACAGCGAGGTAAAGCGCAGACCACGGTATATTGTTGAAGCTTATTTATCAAGTGATGATTTAAGTCTTGATAAAAGCCTATAAAAGTGGTATGATATCAAATGGTAAAAAATTATTAAACGCTTAAATGAATGGAGTATTTTTATGAAACTAGGAATAGTGGGTCTTCCAAATGTTGGAAAAAGCACACTTTTTAATGCTATTACAAATGCAGGTGCACAGTCTGCAAACTATCCTTTTTGCACTATAGACCCTAATGTGGGTGTGGTTGCAGTGCCTGATTATAGGCTTGATAAATTAACAGAACTTTATGACCCTGACAAAGTAACGCCAGCATCTATAGAATTTGTGGACATTGCAGGCCTTGTAAAAGGAGCGTCAAAAGGTGAGGGACTTGGCAATAAATTCCTTTCTAATATCCGTGAAGTAGATGCAATTGTGCATGTTGTAAGATGTTTTGAGGATGATGACATCATTCACGTTGAGGGCAGTGTTGACCCTTCAAGAGATATAGAAACCATAGATATGGAGCTTATTTTATCTGATATGGATGTTTTGGACAGACGTATAGATAAAACAAAAAAAGGCATGAAAGCCGACAAGGGTTTACAAGTTGAGCTTGAGTTTTTAGAGAGAGTAAAAGACGCACTTGATAATGGAAAATCTGCAAGAAGTGTGGAGTGCACAGAGAGCGAAGCTGAAATATTAAGCACAATAAATCTTCTTACAAATAAACCTATCATTTATGCTGCAAATATGAGCGAAGACGATTTTGTAAATAATGTTGATACAAATGTAAGATTTAATAAAATTAAAGAAATTGCCAAAAATGAAAATGCTGTAGTTTTGCCGATTTGTGCACAAATTGAAGCTGAAATTTCAGGAATGGATGAAGAAGAAAAAACCATGTTCTTATCAGATATGGGTCTAAACCAATCTGGACTTGACAGACTAATTAATGCATGTTATAGCCTACTTGGACTTATCTCATATCTTACAGCAGGTAAACAAGAGGTAAGAGCTTGGACAATTACAAAAGGAACAAAAGCACCAGGTGCTGCTGGCAAAATTCACACAGACTTTGAGCGTGGATTTATTAGAGCGGAAACTATTAATTTTGAAGAATTAGTAAAATGCGGAAGCATTGCAAATGCAAAAGAAAAAGGCCTTGTACGCTCTGAGGGTAAAGAGTATGTTGTGCAAGACGGCGATGTAATTTTATTTAGGTTTAATGTATAATGCCCATAGCATTAATGATAGCTGCAGCGCTTGCGGCATACATAGTTAAAGGAATGTGTGGCTTTGCAAACACTCTTGTGTTTAGCACCGCCCTTAGTTTTGCAGGAAGTAATGCGAATATAAGCCCCATAGAAGGCATTTTAGGTTTGCCCTCAAACTTTTATCTTGCCTTCAAACACAGAAAAGAAATTAAGTATAAAAACTGCATACCACTCATTTTAATACTTGTAGCAGGACTTATTCCGGGTGCTTTTTTATTAAAATATGTAAATGTGGATGTAATAAAAATTATCTTTGGTTTTTTTGTTTTGTATCTATCTGTTGATATGTTTATAGGGGAATACAGAACAAGGATAAAGAAACCACACAAAGCTACTTTAGCAATAATTGCAGTGCTTTCAGGAATACTTTGTGGGCTTTTTGGAATAGGCGCAATGCTTGCGTCATATTTTGGAAAAACCACACAAAACACAAAGGCGTTTAAAGGCAATTTGTGCTTTGTTTTTACAGTTGAAAATATTTGTAGGCTTATACTGTATACTGCAATGTCAATAGTAAATTTAGAAATACTGAAAACTGCGCTAATGCTGATGCCAGTTATGATTATTGGATTTGGGATAGGACTTTATTTTTCAAAGAAAATAAACGAAAAACTTGCAAAGAAATTTATAATTATAATGCTAGGCCTATCTGCAATTTCTCTTATAGTGACAAGTATTTAGAGTACTGATAGATATTCATAAATAATCAAAAACAACACCCTTTGTCCACTTTGGATTGAGGGTGTTGTTTTATTTTAAGAAGTATCTAAATGAGAATCAATTAGCTCTTAACTTAATTCCTTTTTGTGCTAAGTTTTCTAAAATTTTATCTACATCTACTTGAACCTCTGCTTTTGACAGGGTTTTTTCTTTTGATGAGAATAAAAATCTTAAAGTCACACTCTTTTGCCCGTCAGTTTCATATGAATCTATAAAACTTACTTTTTTAAGTAGCTCTGTCACGTCTTGCCAAGCAAAAACTAATTCGTTATAAGCGGTGCTATTCTCTACTGTTAATGATAAGTCAATTTCAATTCCAGGGAACTTTGATGGCTCGTCATAGCTTAGTGTGAGCGCTGAAAGCTCTGATAGAGTGTGCATGTCAATTTCCGCAGAAACTATAGCTGCTTTTTTATCAATATTTTTAGAAACAGCAGGGTGTAAAGTGCTCATTTTTCCTAAAACTATATCGCAAGCAGAAATTTTTGCAGTGTTTTTTGGGTGCTCAAAAGAAAGTGTGGAATTGCAAACCTCAAACTGTGGTGTTTGGTGCTTAATTTTTGTTATTAGGCTATATACTATATCTCTAAGTTTAAAATATAAGTCCTTTTCGCTAAGTGTTTTACTGTATAAAACTATACCAAGTTTCTTTCTTTCGTTACACTCGCCGTTTTCTTTCATTCCATCTACAACTCGTCCAATTTCAAAAATGCCAAAGTCTGAGCCGTAGTTTTTATTTTCATTAGCAAATGAAAGAAGTGTTGGAATCATAGACTGTCTTAGTACTGTGCAGTCAGGATTTATTGCATTTACAAGGTGAACATTGTCAGTAATTTCAATGCCTAAATCCTTGTATTTTTTACTGTCGCACCAAATATAAGAGTGAAGTTCGTGCAGTTTATAAGAGTTCACTAGAATATCTTTTGCAAAATTGTCACAAAGTCTTGTACTTGAAGCTAAAACAGGGTAAAGTGGGCTTTTTGAAGTTTTAATTTCAAAGTTATCATAACCGTAAATTCTTGTTATTTCTTCAATAATATCAGCTTTCATAGTTACGTCTTTTGTCGCTCTCCAAGATGGCACAGTCACACTGAAAATATTATCTTTTTCTTGTGCATTAAATCCTAAACTATTAAGTGTATTTAAAATTTTGTCATTTCCAATTTCTATACCTGTGTATCTGTCAACATAAGCTTTAGTAAAGTCAAGTTTTATCTCAGGGTAAGTTTTTGCGTATACATCTGTAAGTGATGATGTAATTTTTATATCACTGTCAATATCGGTTAAAAGTTTTACAAAACGCTCTATTGCTAGTATGGTAATCTCTGGGTCTAAGGTTTTTTCATAACGCATGCTTGCGTCTGTTCTAAGGCCCATTCTTGTAGAACTTTTTCTTACACATATTGCATCAAAGTTTGCAGATTCCAAAAGAAGGCTGCTTGTGTCATCTACTATTTCAGAATTTAAACCACCCATAATACCAGCAATTGCCACAGGCCCGTCTTCGTTACATATCATAAGTGTATTTTCATCAATTTCACGCTCTATATCATCAAGTGTTTTAAATGTGCTTACTGTATCAAAGCGCTTAACATCAATTTTTGAAACTTTTCTGTTATCGAATGCATGCATTGGTTGACCTAACTCTAACATTAAATAGTTTGTAAGGTCAGCAAGCAAATTAATTCCACGTGTACCGCAGTAGAAAAGTCTAATTCTCATGTTAACAGGGCTAATTTTTTTTGTCACATTTTCAAGTGTTAAACCACTATATCTAAAGCAGTTAACACTGTCAGTAATTTTAATATCAACAGGGGAGAGGTGGTCATATTTTGATAAATCTTCTTTAGGCACTTCTCTAAGTTCTCTGCCAGCAATCGCGGCAAATTCACGTGCTATGCCATAGTGACCCCATAAATCAGGTCTATTTGTAAGCGATTTATTATCAACCTCAAACACTGTGTCTTTAATATCAAACACATCTAAAATATTTGTACCAATTACTAGGTTTTCGTCAAGCTCCATAAGTCCTGCATGATTGTCACTAATTCCAAGTTCTGCCTCTGAACAACACATACCGTGTGACTCAAAACCTGCAATTGTAGCGCAGTTTATTTTAAGTTCGCCTACTTGTCCTCCTTCTTTTGCAAAAGGAACAAATAAACCCTCACGAACATTTGGTGCACCACAAATTACGTCGTAAACCATGTCGCCGCCGTCAACTTTTAAGATGTGCAGTTTTTTTGATGTAGGGTGTTTTTCAACAGATAAAATTTTACCAACAACTACATCTTTAAGGTTTTGACCTTTATATATAATTTCCTCAACCTCGGCAGTTGATAGTGTGAAACGTTTTATAAGCTCCTCTTTATCAAGTCCTTTAAGGTCAACAAAATCTTCTATCCAATTCATTGAAATTAACATGTTTACTACCTCCTATTCATGAATAAACTGTTCAAGCGCTTTTAAATTGCCGCTGTTTAAATCTCTTATGTCTTTAATGCCATAACGCATCATAACAAGCCTTGTAAGACCTAAACCAAAGGCAAAGCCTGTGTACTCTTCAGGGTCAATTCCGCCAGCTATTAGCACATTTGGATGTATCATTCCGCATGGGCAAAGCTCTACCCAGCCTGAGTGATGGCAGGTTGAACATCCTTTTCCACCACAAATAAGACAGCTGATGTCAAGTTCAAATCCTGGCTCAACAAATGGGAAAAATCCAGGGCGAAGTCTTACATTTACATCTTGTTTAAACACTTCAGACAGCATTTTTTTCATGAAATAAATTAGATTTGATATTGAAATATCTTTGTCTATCATCATGCCTTCCATTTGGAAAAAGGTAGTTTCATGGCTTGCGTCTGTCGCCTCATTTCTAAAACAGCGTCCAGGGAAAATTGCCCTTAAAGGCGCCCCGTATTTTTTCATGATGCTGTTTTGCGCTGCTGATGTATGAGTTTTTAAAAGCTGACCATTATTTAAATAATAAGTGTCTTGCATATCTCTTGCAGGGTGATGTTTTGGAATATTTAATGCTTCAAAACAGTTGAAGTCGTCAACTATTTCGTTAAAATCTTCAATAGTAAAGCCCATGGACGAGAAAATTTCTTCAATTTCACGCTGGATTAAAGTTACAGGGTGAAATGAGCCAGTTTTCTCATTTGCTGGAAGGCTTACATCATAAGTTTCGGCAGAATTAATTAGTGCTTCTTCCTCCGCTTTTTTTATGTCTATTAGTGTTTGGCTAATTTTTTTATCCACATCATTTTTAAGGATATTTATAACTTGTCCAAACTGTTTTTTGTCCTCTACAGATAAGTCCTTAAGGCCTTTTAAAAGCTCTGTGACTTGTCCTTTTTTTCCTAAAAAGCTTACTCTAACTTTTTCTAAAGCGTCGCTGTCTTTTGCAAGATTTAAATCATTTTCAAGCGCTACTTTAATTTGCTCAATTCTTTCTAGCATGGTGTATAACAACCTTTCATATATTAATTTTGGGCATAAAAAAACCTCGCCCATGATTGGGACGAAGTATAATTCGTGGTACCACCCAAATTCAGCAAAAATTGCCCTTTACCAGTTTTTAACGAAACTTAATCCGTCTGCACTTACTTTTATTTCGGCACAGCCGCTCCAAAGGGAACTTCAAAATACTTTCACAAAGTCATGTTTTCAGCCTAAGACATGACATCTCTTTTTGCAAAACTTAAGTCTACTTTCCTTTTTCACTGCGTTTAACAAATTTTATCATAAATATCAAATATTTTCAAGAGAAAATTTTTCTACCTAAAAAACTAAAAAAATTGTATTTAGATATTGAAATTTTTATGCAAATGTGCTAGTATATTTTAAAACAAGAAAAAATAATAGTGAAAAGAGTGTAGTTATGTCAATTTTTGATAAAGATGTTTTTGTTGAGTGTATGATAGTTAGGAAAAAAAGTTTAAAGGATAAACTTTTTTATCTAGCACTTTTTCTAGTTGCGTTTGTAATAATTTTTGCAAGCCTTTACTTTTTACCAGCAGTGGGTCAATTTGGCCCTATGATAATATTAATAGCTGGTACGGTGGTAGGTCTTTTTTATCTTTTGGGAATGAGAAATCTTGAATTTGAATATGCAGTGACAAACGGAGATGTTACGGTTGATAAAATTATTAACAAAAAGCAGCGCAAACGACTTATGACATTTGATTGTAAAAGTATAGAAAAAATGGGAAAATATGATGATATAGATAAAAGTGCTTTGGAAGTTAAACGTGAAATTTTTGCATGCGAAAATGAAGATGGGAAAAATGGAGTATATGTAGTTGCAAATAGTAAAAAATATGGTGCAACTCTTCTTGTGTTTGACCCAAATGACAAAATACTAAATGCAATGAAACCATATGTTGCAAGGGCTGCACAACTTGAGTTTTATAAGAATAATTAAACTGTGTCATTTTCAAAACTCTGGAGGAAAAATGGATACTGCAATACATGAAAAATATGTAAGAGAAAAACTTGTCAAAAGACCTAAAGATAGCAATAAAGGTGATTTTGGAAAACTTTTAATGATTTGTGGGTCTTACGGCATGGTAGGTGCTGCTATAATGGCAGGAAAGGCAGCACTTAGAAGTGGAGTTGGGCTTTTAAATATGGTGGTAGATGAAAATTGTTATCCCCTAATTGCGCCATCTTTGCCAGAGGCAGTTTTTACTGTTATTGACATGGATAAAAAATATGAAAGTGAAGAAAAAATTATTAAAGCTTTAAGTAAATCCACTGCCTGCGCTGTAGGTTGTGGATTATCTTTAAATGCTGATTTTTTTATGCCTATATTAATTAATCACTGCAAGGTGCCACTTTTAATTGATGCTGATGGTCTAAATTTTCTAAGTGGAAATTTAAAAAGAATTTATGATTTCTCGTGTGAACTTGCAGTGACACCACATCCTGGAGAAATGTCACGTCTTATCCATAAAGATATTTATAAAATACAAGAAAACAGAGAAGAAGTAGCTCTAAAATTTTCTGAAAAATATGAAGTAAATCTTCTTCTTAAAGGTTATAAAACTGTAATAGTTAGTAAGGGTTTAGAAGTATTTATAAATCCAACAGGGAATAGCGGAATGGCAAAAGGTGGAAGTGGCGATGTGCTTTCAGGTATAATTGCGTCATTTTTAGCGCAGGGAATGAATATAACAGACTCACTTATTTGTGGTGCTTATATACATGGTTTAGCAGGAGATGAGGCAGCAAAAATTTTTTCAAAACAAAGTATGCTTGCGACGGATATAATAAAGTTTTTGCCAAAAGTTTTTTTAAGTTTTGAAAATAATGTAGACTAAAGTAGATTTATCGGTAACAATTTAATAGCTTTTTATATAGTATGTAATAGTTGAAAAATTTCTGTTTATTTTAGCTTGGAAATGGCAAAAATATTATTGCATTAAATATACGGAGCGTGAAAATGGTGAATATTAAACGAGGCGATATATACTACGCAGATTTAAGTCCGGTGGTGGGGTCGGAACAAGGTGGGGTGCGCCCTGTGCTGATAGTACAAAACGATGTGGGGAATAAATATAGTCCCACGGTGATAGCGGCGGCAATAACCAGCCAAAAAAGCAAAACAAATTTACCCACACATATAAAACTTAACGCAAACAGCACGGGTCTTCAGAAAGACTCTATAGTTTTGCTTGAACAAATTAGAACGATAGATAAGCATAGATTAAAAGAAAAAATGGGTAGGCTTGATGACGGTAGCATGACTATGGTAGATGAGGCAATAGGCATAAGCTTTGGTCTTTGACTACATAGGAGTGTTAAAATTAAGATAATAGGGCTGTGACGAAATTGTCAAAAATTCGTAGGGGCGAACACACAGGTTCGCCCCTACATTTGTCCGTCAATTCGACGGACATTATTTCATTTCGTCACAGCTCGTTTTTTTAATTTATGCTAGTTTGATTTAAGATTTATAAAATGAAAAAATCAGATCTTTTTAGCAGGTCCCGTGCTTTCACGCTCCATAAATGTTACGCCAACACATAATTTGGTAGGTACATTTTCATAGCCTATTTTATTCAAATTTTCTTGGTTTACAAGTTGTATTACAATTTCACGTCCAAGTAAATGCCTGTGAGAACGAACTGTGGTAAGTGGTGGCTCCATTAAGGAGGCTATGCTTAAATCGTCAAATCCAACCACAGATACATCATTTGGTATATGATAATTGAGCCTTTTAAGTGCTCTTATGCAGTGCCACGCTACAACATCGTTTTCGGCAACAAATGCAGTAGGCAGCTCTTTAATATTTTTCCACATTTCCATTAAAGTAGTTACAGCTTTAGTTTCGTCGGTGCCGCAAACGAATTTATCTTCTGCTCTGTCCAAAAGTCCGAAATTTCTAAGTTCTAAATGAAAACATCTTCGTCTTTCGATTAAGGTGTTACGTTCACTACCACTTGATACATAACCTATTTTTGTGTGACCTAAATTTACAAGGTGACTTACAGCACGGTATATACCCATCTCGTTATTTATGCAGACAGAGGGAACATTTTTCCCTGGATGAAAATTATCAATTGATACATAAGGTACATCAATTTCGCTAAGGTCATGAAGAATTTTATCAGTAATATTTGAAGCCTGAACCACAACTCCTACCGTGTCTTTTGCGCTTATGCAGGATTTAAGTGGGCGATCATAACCACTCATATGCAAAATTTTCACATCAAAACCACGCTCTTGCGCTTCGTTTTCTATTCCTTCTATAACAGCAGGAAAAAATGAAAAATCATCACGTTGCAGTTTATGTGTTGTATAAATTGCAACAGCTATATTTTTTTTGCCACTAAAATTTATGGGTTCCTCTTTTTTATTGCTTTCAAAAGAAGAGCCTTTTATCATGTCTTTATAACCAAGTTCAGTTATGTCGTTTATAAGTTTTTCACGAAGTGTCGCACTAATGCCGGGTCTGTTATTAATTACAAGTGATACCGTAGCAGTAGAAACACCAAGCAGTTTTGCAAGTTCTTTAGATTTAATCGTCATAAATTTGTGCTCCGTCTAAAATAATTTATAAATTTATACTTATTATATATTAATTTATAAATTAATTCAATATAAAAAATTCACAAAATAATAGGCAATAATTTATGGAAAATACTTTTAAAATTTGAAAAGATATGCTATACTATAGTATATTTATACATATTGATAAATGCGTGGCAATTTTGTCAGCGCTTAGGAGAGTATTAATGAAGGAATTTGAAATTAAAAAATTTGGTGAAAACGTAGTTGTAAGAAATTTCACAGATGAAAAGTTTAAAACTATGCGAATTTCGGTGAATATGATTTTACCGCTTGAATATGAAACAGTAGCGCAGTATGCAGTGCTTCCGTCTATAGTAAGCCGTGCAACCATGCAGTACCCTGATATAACAAGTCTTTCAAAACATCTTGCAGAGCTTTACGGTTGTTCAATTTATTCTAATGTAGGAAAAATTGGTGATAATCAAATACTTAATATTTCAGCAGGAGGTATTTCAGACAAATTTGTTTTGGAAAAAGAAAATCTTGCAAAAGAATTATCAAAGCTTTTATGTTCTGCAATATTTTCGCCAGTGGTTGATGATGACTGCATGATACCGCTAGAAGCATTTAAACAAGAGCAAAGACAGGCAATAGAAAATATTGATGCAAACTTTAATGATAAGAGAGTGTATGCAAAAAAAAGATGCACAGAAATTATGTTTGAAAATGAAGCGGCAGGTATTAGCAGGTTTGGAACTAAAGAGCAAGTACAAAGTTTAAAAAGAGAAGAATTAATAAAAACTTGGTTAAAAGTTGTGCAAAATGCAAGATTTGAGATATTTGTACTTGGAGATTGTAACTTTGATACAGTGTGTAAAACCTTTTCAAGATATTTTGATTTACAAATGTTTAATATGGAGCTTTCAAATAAAATAAAACTTTCAGCGCAAGAAATAAAATATGGCGAGGAAGAGCAAAAGCTTTCTCAGTCAAAACTTGTGCTTGGTTTTAGAACAGGTGTAATTCCTGAAGATGCACTTGCAACAAGGGTTATGTGCGTAATGTTTGGCGGCTCGGTAAGCTCTAAACTTTTTACTGTTGTAAGAGAAAAGATGAGCCTTTGCTATTACTGTTCATCAAGACTTAATGAGCTAAAAGGCGCAATGTTTGTTGAAAGTGGAGTTGAAACTGAAAATATTGAAAAAGCAAAAACTGCAATTTTAGAGCAGCTAAACGAAATTTGTGAAGGTAAATTTACTAATGAAGAGCTTGAATATGCAAAGCTTGCAATGCTTAATAGCTATAACTCAATAATGGACTCACTTTATGCGGTGGAAAGTTTTTATATAAGCCAAATTTTTGCAAATAAAATTTATTCGCCTGAAGAGATAATTAAAGAGCTTATGGAAGTAGATAGGATACAAATTATAGAGGCGGCAAGAAAAGTTACACTTGATACGGTGTTTACACTAAGGGGGATAAAAGAAAATGGAACGTGATGTGATTGTGGTATCAAGCCAGCGCATAGGGGAAGAATATTATAAAATTAATCATAAAAGCGGACTTGAAATAATAATTTATCCAAAACCGAATTTTCAAACTACTTATGCAATGTTTAGCACAAGATACGGCTCAATTGACGTAAGTTTTATGACGAATAAAGATGATAAGGTGCACAAAGTACCTGCAGGTATAGCGCATTTTTTAGAGCATAAATTGTTTGAAAGTGAAGATGGAGATGCGTTTGAAAGATATGCAAAAACCGGTGCAGATGCAAATGCGTATACAGATTTTGAAAACACTTGCTACCTTTTTTCAACCACAGGAAATGCCTATGAGGCGCTTGAAATACTGCTTGATTTTGTGCAGTCGCCATATTTTACAAAAGAAGGTGTGGAAAAAGAGCGTGGAATAATTGAGCAAGAGATAAAAATGTATGAAGATGACCCACAGTGGAGAGTTATGTTTAATCTTTTGCGAAATATGTATCATAATCATCCTGTAAAAGAAGATATTGCAGGAACGGTTGAAAGTATTGCAGATATAACACCAGAGTATTTATACCGTTGTTATAACACTTTTTACAATCTCCACAATATGTCACTTGTAATATCGGGTAAAGTTGATGTGGAGAGAGTGCTTATCTTATGCGATAAAATGCTAAAACCTTGTGAAAAACTTGAGGTTATTAGGCATTTTGAAGATGAACCAGAAACAGTTTTAAATTCTTATGTAGAAGAAAAACTTGAGGTGGCACTGCCTTTATTTGAAGTTGGATATAAAGAGAAGTTTGAAAGCGAGTTTTTAGACGAAAAATCTGTGGCACTTGCTGAAATTATTTTAGATGTAGTAGCATCGACTTCATCACCGCTTTTTAAAAAGCTTTATGATTTAGAACTGATAAATGATTCATCTTTTGGATATGAGTACTTAGAAGGTGACGGCTTTGCAACTACAATTTTTGTAGGTGAGTCAAAAGACCCTAAAAGGGTTAGAGAACTTATTGATGAAGAAATAGATAAATTAAAAGAAAATGGTCTTTTGGAAGAAGATTTTAACAGGGCAAAAAAATCTATTTACGGCTCAAATATTTCAGGGCTTAACAGTGCATCAAATATAAGTAATGCAATAACCTCGCTAAATTTTAAAAAGAGAGAACTATATGCATATATTGATGTTTTTTCAAAAATTACTTTAGAAGATGCCAATGAGAAGCTTTTAAAAATGATGGATAAAAATCGCTCAGTGCTGTCTGTAATTTTGCCGACAGATGAGAATTAGCATAAAAAGAATGGAGTATAAGTTATATGTATGATGTAAAATTTCCTGGACTATCCTTGGAGTTTACTGTAAATCCTGTGGCGTTTACCGTGTTTGGTATGGATGTATACTGGTATGGAATAATTATTGCAACTGGCGTGGTTTTGGCTGTACTTTACGGATATCTAATGGCAAAATCAATGAAAATTGATAAAGATGCACTTTTTGATGCTGTTTTAGTAGGCATAGTGCTTGGTATAGTTGGAGCAAGACTTTATTATGTCATATTTTATCCAGGCGATAAATACTGGCAAAATCCTATGGAAATATTTGATATACGGGACGGTGGACTAGGTATTTACGGTGGAATTATAGGCGGACTATTGGGTGCTGTGCTTGTGATGAAACGTAAAAAAATGAATATATTTGCAATGCTTGATGTTGGATCTATAGGGTTTTTAATAGGACAAGGAATAGGACGCTGGGGCAATTTTATAAACCAAGAGGCGTTTGGTGATGAAACAAATCTTCCTTGGGGTATGATTTCTGAAAGAACTATAGTAAATGGAGAGATGACAACCGTTCACCCTTGCTTTTTATATGAATCCATACTTTGCATTTTAGGATTTGTACTACTTCATTTCTTTACAAAAAATATGAGAAGGTATGATGGTCAAACGTTTTTACTATATGTAATTTGGTATGGAATATCAAGATTTTTTATCGAAGGACTAAGAACAGATAGTTTAATGGTGCCTTATATAAACTTAAAAGTATCACAAGTAGTAGCAGTGGTAAGTGTGCTTATTGCAGTAGCTGTGCTTGTAGCATTTAGAAAAAGAACAGTGCTTGCAGGCTGTGGAAATAAAGCTGTTATGATGTTAAACGAAAAGTCAGAAGAAGTAGTAGCGACAGAGGTAGAAGATAAAGCAGAAACTATGCAAGAAGAAGTAAATGAAAATGATGAAGATAGAGAGGAAGAATAATATGGCTAAAATTATTGATGGAAAAGTAGTATCACAAAAAGTAAAAGATGAAATTAAAATGGAAGTTATAGGACTAAAAGAAAAGGGAATTAAACCCGGTTTAGCAGTTGTAATAGTTGGAGATGACCCAGCTTCTAAAGTTTATGTAAGAAATAAAAAACTTGCATGTGAGCAATGTGGTATTTATTCAGAAGAGTATGCACTACCTGAAACTACTTCACAAAAAGAGCTTATAGACCTTGTAAAAACTTTAAATAATTCACCTGCGGTAAATGGAATTTTGGTGCAAATGCCACTTCCAAAACACTTAGATGAAAATGAAGTTATACAGGCTATATCTCCTATAAAGGACGTTGATGCCTTCCATGCAGAGAATGTTGGTAAAATTATGATAGGAGATTACAATTTCTTACCATGTACACCAGCAGGCGTTATGGAGCTTATTAAGTCCACAGGAATTGATATAAATGGTAAAGACTGCGTGGTAATAGGAAGAAGTAATATAGTAGGAAAACCTATGGCAATGTTACTTTTACATGCGCACGGAACGGTTACAATTTGTCACAGCAGAACAAAAGATTTAAAAGCTGTATGTAAGGGTGCTGATATTTTGGTAGCAGCTGTTGGCATAGCAAAGTTTGTTAAAAAAGATATGGTAAAAGAGGGTGCTGTTGTAATTGACGTTGGAATTAACAGAGATGAAAACGGAAAGCTTTTGGGCGATGTAGATTTTGAAGAAGTAGAAAAACTTGCATCATACATAACACCTGTTCCAGGTGGTGTAGGTCCTATGACAATAGCAATGCTTATGAAAAATACATTAAATGCAGCCAAGGCACAAAATGGTGTGCTTTAACTTGAGGAAATTATGACAAGTATTTTAGAAGACTTAGAAAGTTATAAACAGTTAAGAAGTTTAGATAAAGAAGAGGAAAAGCTGGTTTGTAAAGAACTAAGAGAAGAAATTATTAATTCAGTATCAAAAAACGGAGGGCACCTTGCATCTAATTTAGGTGTGGTGGAGCTTACTGTAGCGCTACTATCCGTATTTGATTTGGAAAAAGACTCTGTAGTATGGGATGTAGGGCATCAGTGTTATCCTTATAAAATACTTACAGGGCGAAAAGATAAGTTTAATACAATACGCTCAGGCGGAGGTTTATCAGGATTTCCGTCAAGAGAGGAAAGTCAATTTGACCCATTTACAACAGGGCACAGCAGTGCATCAATTTCTTCAGCACTGGGTATTGCCGTTGGTAAGCAAGTGAAAAATGAAGACGGATTTACCGTTGCCGTTATAGGTGATGGCTCACTTACAGGGGGACTCGCCTTTGAGGGGCTTAACAATGCAGGAAGAAGACGTAAAAATTTCATTGTTATTATAAATGACAACAATATGTCTATTTCGAAAAATGTTGGTTCTATGGCAAAATATTTGACATATATGAGAAGCTCTAAAGGATATATTAAGGCAAAAAGTTCTGTAGAGTCGGCACTTGGTAAAATTCCGCTTGTGGGAAAAGGCGTTGCAAACGGTATGAGAAGAGTCAAGGCAAGAGTAAGGAAAATGGTCTATAATACAAACATTTTTGAAGATATGGGATTTAAGTATTACGGACCTCTTGATGGGCATAATTTACATTTGCTTAAAGATACTTTGACTAATGTGAAAAAGCTAAACAAACCCATAGTAATTCACCTTAGAACGATAAAAGGTAAAGGTTATACACATGCAGAAGAAAGGCCGGGTGTCTTCCATGGCGTAGCACCTTTTGACAAAAATTCGGGTCAAGTTCCATCTTCAAAAAAATCTTTTTCAGATGTTTTTGGGCACTGCCTTACAAATATTGCAGGACAAAATAAAAATGTCTGTGCAATAACTGCTGCAATGGCAACGGGCACGGGACTTTTAGAGTTTTCGGCAATGTATAAAGAGAGATTTTTTGATGTTGGAATTGCAGAAGCACATGCTGCCACTTTTGCAGCAGGTCTTGCAAGAGATGGACTTCTTCCCGTATTTGCAGTGTACTCAACATTTTTGCAAAGAGCATACGACAGTTTAGTGCATGACATAGCACTGCAAAATTTAAAAGTTATTTTGGCAGTAGATCGAGCAGGAATGGTAGGAGAAGATGGCAAAACACATCAAGGCCTTTTTGATGTAAGTTTTTTAAGAACTGTTCCAAATATAACAATTTTTTCACCTTCATATTTTGATGAACTTGACTTTACACTGCAAAGAGTAGTGGAAGAGCCGTTTAATTTGGTTGCCCTTAGGTACCCAAGAGGTGGACAAATGTATAGGCCAGTAGATTTTGTATCAAAATTTAAAGATTTTGATGTATATGGTGAAAGAAGTTCAAAGCTTGCAATTGTAACTTATGGTAGGGTGTTTTCAAACTGTGCTTTGGCACTTGAAAAATTGAGGGCATCAAACAAAAATGCAGTTATATATAAGCTTAATAAAATATTCCCAATCGATATCAGTGCTTTAGAAGAAATTGAAAAGCATGATAGTGTTTTGTTTGTTGAAGAAGCCTCGATGTCAGGCGGAATTAATGAGTATCTTTTATCACTACTTATGCAAAGAGGATATAAAGGAACTTATAATGTAATTGCTGTGAAAAATCCATTTGTAGAGCACAGTCCAATGGCACAGCAACTAAAAGAAAATAATTTAGATGAAGAATCTATTGCAAATATTTCAAAAAATCTATGTTAGGAAAGAAAAAATATGGCAGAAAAATTTAGACTTGATGTACTGCTTTTTGAAAAAGGATTAGCGCCTAGTAGGGAAAAAGCAAGGCTATTAATTATGGAGGGTCTTGTGTATGTGGATAATCAAAAATCAGATAAGCCTGGCACTCAGGTAAGTGCGCAAGCAAAAATTGAAGTGCGTGGAAATAAACTTAAATATGTAAGCCGTGGTGGATTAAAGCTTGAAAAAGCCATGGAGAATTTTCCAATTGACTTAAATGATAAAGTGTGCATGGATGTAGGTGCCTCAACAGGCGGATTTACAGACTGTATGCTTCAAAACGGGGCAAAAAAAGTGTATGCAATAGATGTGGGTTACGGACAGCTTGCGTGGTCGCTTAGAACAGATGAGAGAGTAATAAATCTTGAAAGGCAAAATGCAAGATATCTTACAAAAGAGCAGGTGGACAGTGAGGTTGATTTTGTGTCAATTGATGTATCGTTTATCTCACTTAAAATAATTTTGCCTGCAATAAGGGATTTGTTATCACAAAATGCTAAACTTGTCTGTCTTATTAAACCGCAGTTTGAAGCAGGACGTGAAAAAGTTGGTAAAAAAGGTGTTGTAAAAGATAAGGCAGTACATATAGAGGTTGTAGAAGGTATATGTGAATTTGCAGTTAATAATGGTTACAGTGTATGCGGACTAGATTTTTCGCCAATAAAAGGACCTGAGGGCAATATAGAATACCTAGCATTTTTGCAAAAAAGTGATGAAACTAAAAATCTTTTAGAATATACCCCTAAAGAAGTAGTAGAAAAATCCCATGAAAATTTATAGGAGGCAGTACTTATGAATATAGCTTTGTTGCCAAATAGAGAAAAGGAAGAGGCAATAAAACTTTCTAAATCTGTAAAAGATGTACTTATAAAAAATGGTCATGAGGTAGTTACTGATGAAAGTATTTATAAAAAAATGACCGACAAATTTGATTTTTATATCGCAGTAGGTGGCGATGGCACAATTTTGCGTGTTGCAAAACTTGCGGCAAAATTTGATAAACCCGTGCTTGGGATAAACTTAGGACGAATAGGTTATATGGCAGGTCTTGAGGTTTTGGAAATTGACAAAATTTGCCCTTTATTAGAGGGTGAACATATAGTAGAAAAACGTATGATGATTGATGTTTTTGTAAATGATAAATTTGTGGGCACAGCCCTTAATGATGCAGTGGTATCAAGTGAGCTTTCAAGGCTTATTGATTACCGAGTACTCATGAATGGTTCAAAATTTAATTATAGGGCAGATGGCCTTATTGTATCAAGCCCTACAGGGTCTACGGCATATTCGTTATCAGCAGGAGGACCTGTACTTGATCCATCTATGGAATGTCTTTTATTCACACCAATTTGTCCACATTCACTATTTAACAGAAGTCTTGTCTTCTCAAAAGATACAAAGCTTAATGTGTATGTCAGTGAGAACTCTACAGGGAAGGTGTATTTAACGCTTGATGGTGAGCGTGCAATAGAAATTAACAAGTCAGACGAGATAAGTTTTGCGTATTCAAAAAAATATGCAAGGCTGATAATGGCGGAGAAGAAAAATTTTTACGATGTACTCAGTAAAAAGTTAATATAAAATAGGAGGAAGAAAATGAAAACCAGACGACATGATAAAATCAGAGAACTTATAAGAGAAAATAATATTGATACTCAAGAAGAGCATTTGAAATATTTAAAAAGTGACGGCTTTGATGTTACACAAGCCACGGTTTCAAGAGATATTAAAGAGCTAAGACTTGTAAAAACTTTATCAAGCAGTGGCGGATACAGATACTCTATGGGTGGTGAAAATTCAAGAGATATTTCATCAAAGTTTTATCCGCTGTTTAAAGACTCTGTACTAAGTGTGGAGGCTGCTGGCAATATAGTTGTAATTAAATGTATAGTAGGCATGGCTCAAGCGGTGTGTGCTTCAATGGATGCAAACGCCTCATTTGGTTTTATTGGAACACTGGCAGGAGAAGACACTATATTTGCGGTGTGTAAAACTGCTGAAATTGCAGCAGATAAACAAAGAGAGCTTAGCGAAATTATTACAGTTTAGTGGTGGGAGTATATGCTTAGAAGTTTACATATAGAAAACGTTGCTGTCATTGAAAAGGCAGAGATTGATTTTGAAAATGGCCTTACCGTCATGACAGGTGAAACAGGTGCCGGTAAATCCATAATAATAGACTCAATAGAGATGATAATGGGCAAGCGCACATCAAAAGATATTATAAGAACTGGTGCTGCATTTGCACGTGTTATAGCTCTTTTTAGCGATGTTCCAGACAGACTTATAAAAGAGCTTAATTACATGGATGTTCCGTGTGAAAATGGCGAAATTCAAATATTTAGAGATATAAAACAAAACGGAAAGTCACTTTCTAAAATAAATGGGGTTCCAGTTACTTTGGCAATGCTTAAACCCATTTGTCAAAGCCTGATATGTGTGCATGGCCAACATGATAGTCATGAGCTTTTGTCACCTGATATCCATGGGAAATACTTGGACGACTTTGCGAATTTGGATAAAGAAATTAAGGCTTATGTGGAAAAATTTAATAAGCTAAAGGAAATAAAAAAAGAGCTTGATGCACTCATTACAGATGAAACGCAAAAAGAGCGTCGAATAGATTTGCTAACTTATCAAATAGAAGAAATTGAGCTTTCAGATGTTAAAATTGGTGAGCGAGAAGTACTAATTAAAAAGCGCGAGAAAATTAGAAATGGTGAGAGCATAGCACAAAATTTGCAAGAGGCTAATATGCTTTTAAGCGGTGATGATGCAAATATTTTGAGTGCTGTATCAAGTCTTGCAAATTATGCACAAAATGCCGCAAAAAATTATGAAGAGCTTATACCTTTGTCTGATAAGGTGCGAGATATTGAATATAATCTTTTAGACATAAGTGCAGAATTTAGAGCGCATTATGAGAATTTAGAATTTGACCCAAAAGAGCTTGAAGAAGTGGAAACAAGACTAGATCTTCTTTATAAGCTAAGCCTTAAATATGGTGAGCGAGAAGAAGAGATACTTGAAAACTTAGATGAATTTAGAAAAGAGCTAATGGACATTAGGTTGTCTGATGAAAGGCTTGAAAATTTGTCCGCTGAGTTTGAAAATATTAAAGAAGAGGCGATAGGTCTTGCGAAAAATATTTCAGAAAAAAGAAAAGCGGCATCTTCTAAATTTTGTGAAAAAATTAAGAAAGAACTTTATTTTTTAAATATGCCAAACGTGCAGTTTTCGGTGCTTCAAGAACGCACTGTTCTCACAAGTAAAGGCTGTGACAAAATTGAATTTTTGGTGTCAGCTAATAAGGGTGAAGACTTAAAACCTATGTCAAAAATTGCCTCAGGAGGCGAGCTTTCAAGAATTATGCTAGCACTTAAGATTGTACTTTCAAAAAATAGTGCTGAAGAAACTATGGTTTTTGATGAAATTGACGCAGGAATAAGCGGAGAGGCCGGAAATAAGGTTGGTAAAAAGCTAAAAGAATTATCGGTAAATAACCAACTTATCTCTAAAACTCACCTTGCACAAATTGCGGCAATGGCAGACAATCATATGCTTATTAGAAAAGACGAGGAAAACGGCAAGACCTTGACAAGGGTTAAAAATCTTACAAGAGATGAAAGAATTGACGAGCTTGCACGTATAACATCTGGAGATGGCATTACAGAGCTTAAAAGAAAAATGGCAAGAGAAATGCTTGAAAGCACTTGACATCTATTAAATATAGCTATATAATCAAATTAATGACTTAGATGAAAAGAAGTATCAAATTTAAGCTTTCAGAGAGCCTGTGGTTGGTGTGAATGGGCAGTAAGGATTTGTGAAATACATTTCGGAGTTGCAATTTTGAAAAACTTGAGTAGGAATTGTCGGTGTAACGCACGTTAAAGCGTTTAGAAAGTGTTAGCTTTCTTTGAGGCCGTTTTATACGGTAAAATGAGGTGGTACCGCGGTAATTCCGCCCTCTGCATAATAATGCAGGGGGCTTTTATATTTTCTCTGCAAAAATTGAAAGGATTGAAAAATTATGGGTATTTTTGAAGAACTACAAGAAAGGGGCCTTATAGCCCAGGTATCAAATGAGGAAGAAATTAGAAAACTGATTAATAATGGTGAGGCAACGTTTTACATAGGCTTTGACCCCACAGCAGATAGCCTTCATGTAGGTCACTTTATGGCGCTTTGTCTTATGAAAAGACTTCAAATGGCAGGTAATAAACCTATAGCGCTTTTAGGTGGCGGCACAGGCATGGTTGGCGACCCATCAGGCAGAACAGATATGAGAAATGTTTTAAGCGATGAGGATATAAAGCACAACTGCAATAGATTTAAAGAGCAAATGAGCAAGTTTATAGACTTTTCAGAAGGCAAGGCTTTAATGGTAAATAATGCTGACTGGCTTTTAAAACTTAATTATGTTGAGCTTTTAAGAGAAGTTGGAGCATGTTTTAGTGTTAATAAAATGCTAAGTGCAGAGTGTTACAAGCAAAGAATGGCTAAGGGGCTTAGCTTTTTAGAGTTTAACTACATGATAATGCAAAGCTATGACTTTTACGCTTTATTTAAAGATTACAACTGTAATTTACAATTTGGTGGTGACGACCAATGGAGCAATATGCTAGGTGGCACAGAGCTTATAAGAAAGAAACTAAGAAAAGATGCGCATGTTATGACTATTACCCTGCTTTTAAATTCAGAGGGTAAGAAAATGGGAAAAACACAAAGTGGCGCTGTGTGGCTGGATCCAGAAAAAACATCACCATTTGATTTCTTCCAATACTGGAGAAATGTTGATGATGGAGATGTATTAAAATGTATTAAAATGCTTACTTTCCTACCAATGGAAGAGATAAGAGAAATGGACTCATGGGAAGGTGCGCAGTTAAATACAGCAAAAGAAATACTTGCATTTGAGCTTACAAAACTTGTTCACAGTGAAGAAGAGGCAGTAAAGGCAAGAGATGCGGCAAAAGCTCTATTTTCAAAGGGTGTAAGCGCTGATAATATGCCAGGAAGTACTTTAGAAGCATCACTTTTTGATGGCGAGGGTTTAAATGTTTTAGATTTACTTGTAAATTCAGGACTTACACCGTCAAAAGCGGAAGCTAGACGTCTTGTACAACAAGGCGGAGTAAGCATTGATGATGAAAAAGTAGGAGATGTTAAATTTAATATTACTAAAGAAGCATTTGAAAAAGGATATATAGTAGTAAAAAAAGGTAAAAAAGTTTTCCATAAAATTTCCTTAGGGTAATTTTAATTTTAGACTTAATGTGATAAAATAATAATATAAACTTTTACTTTTTAAGGAGATGTAAATATGGGCGGTATGTTTGGCGTTGCGTCAAAAAACAGTTGTACTTTAGATTTATTTTTCGGTGTTGATTATCATTCTCATTTAGGTACTTACAGAGGTGGTATGGCAGTGTATGATGGAGAGTTTTTTAACAAATCCATACACAATATACAAAACACACCATTTAGAACAAAGTTTGAGAATGATTTAGAAGAGCTAGAGGGTAATATAGGCATAGGCTGTATAGCAGATATGTATCCTCAGCCGTTAGTAATAAATGCAAGCTTTGGAAGCTATGCAATTACAACAGTTGGAAAAATTAATAATAAAGAAGATCTTTTAAAACAGACTTTCAAAAACGGCAACACTCACTTTTTAGAGCTTAGCGGTGGTAAAATAAATTCCACAGAACTTGTGGCTGCACTTATAAATCAAAAAGAGGATTTGATTGAGGGCATAAAATATGTTCAAGAAATAATTGACGGCTCAATGTCAATGCTTGTCATGACAAAAGACGGCATATATGCCGCTCGTGACAGGCTTGGAAGAACACCTATAATTATAGGTAAGAAAAACGATGCATACTGTGCATCATTTGAAGATTTTGCTTATATTAATTTAGGATACAATTTCCATCATGAACTAGGACCTAATGAAATATACTTTATTAGTCCTGATACGGCATATCAAATAGAAGCGCCAAAAAAAGATATGAAAATTTGCTCATTTTTATGGGTATATTATGGCTATCCAACATCATCTTATGAGGGTGTAAATGTTGAGGCAATGAGATATGAGTGCGGAAAGCTTCTAGCTAAAAGAGATAATGTATCACCCGATATAGTTGCAGGTGTGCCAGATTCTGGCATTGCACATGCGATAGGTTATGCAAATGAATCAGGAGTTCCTTTTGCAAGACCTTTTATTAAGTACACGCCAACATGGCCCAGATCATTTATGCCACAAATACAGGCACAAAGAAGCTTAATCGCAAAAATGAAACTAATCCCTGTTGATGCACTTATAAAAAATAAAGATTTACTTTTAATTGATGACTCTATAGTGCGTGGCACTCAACTTGGAGAAACAACAGAGTTTTTATATAGTAGCGGGGCAAAAGAGGTGCACATAAGACCTGCGTGTCCTCCGCTTTTGTATGGCTGTAAATATTTAAACTTCTCTCGTTCAGGTTCAATTTTTGATCTTATTACAAGAAGAGTGATTAAAGAGCGTGAGGGCGACAATGTAAGCGATGAATTGTTATTTGACTATGCAAATCCAGACAGCAAAAATTACGAAGGCATGCTTGAAATGATAAGAAAACAACTCAATTTTACAACACTTAGATACCACAGAGTGGACGATTTAGTTCAGTCAATAGGTATAGAGCCATGCAAACTGTGCACATATTGCTGGACAGGTAAAGAGTAATAAACAACTTTGGGCTGTTGAACAAGTGAACAGTATGTTAGACAAATGAGTATAATAAAACTACCAATATCAAAAGATATTGGTAGTTTGTTTTTTACTGTATTAATCCTCTTTTGCCTCACACTCATCATGTCTTGGGTTCTTTGCAATAGTAGTTGCGGCTTCTGTTAATGCTCGAATTACATCAACTGTGTACTGTGTGCGCACAGTTTGAAGCTTTGAAAATAGCTCGCCTTTATGAGAAGCGAAATATTTTGGTGGCAATTTGTTTAAAGCCAAAGCAATAATGTCGTTTCTGCATGTACTGCAAGTGCAACAATCAATATTTTTACAAACGTTGTCAAATTGCATTTCAACAACCTCTTCCATTAAATTAATATATTTACTCATAACTGTTACCTCCCGAATTTAATATAATAAAATTATACTACTAAAAATAGAAATATACAAGGGTTCGACAAAATTATTTTTTAAAA
>CAYJJB010000002.1:0-2786 GCA_964370405.1 uncultured Eubacteriales bacterium
ATTATACTACTAAAAATAGAAATATACAAGGGTTCGACAAAATTATTTTTTAAAATATTGAAGCAAAAATAAAATACTTGCTTTTTACTGGAAAAAAGTTGAAATTTGTAGTAAAATGGTGAAAGTGAGGTGATAAATGTGGACATTTTTGAAATACTGTATAAATATTTTGGATATCAAAATTTTAGGCATGGGCAAGAGCAACTTGTAAATGCTGTTTTAGATAATAAGGATACACTGGGCATTATGCCTACAGGGGCTGGTAAATCAATGTGTTATCAGGTTCCAGCAATGGTTTTTAGTGGAATAACAATAGTGGTGTCACCTCTTATTTCTTTAATGCAGGATCAGGTAATGACACTTACCCAGTCAGGTATTCCTGCAGCATATATCAATTCTTCTTTGAACCCAAGACAAATGTATGAAGTTATGGAAAATGCATATAACGGAATGTATAAACTTATTTATGTGGCACCAGAGAGGTTATTAACACCAAATTTTTTGCAGTTTGCTACAAGCAGTGAAATTTCTATGGTGTGCGTTGATGAAGCGCATTGTATATCAAAATGGGGACAAGATTTTAGGCAGAGTTATCTTGATATACCAGTGTTTATAAATAAGCTTTCCAAAAGACCGGTCATAGCTGCATTTACAGCGACTGCAACGATAAAAGTGCGTGAAGACATAGTGCTCATGCTAAATTTAAAAAATCCTGAGATTTTGATAACAGGATTTGACAGGGAAAATTTATATTTTGAGGTTATAAACACAAAGGATAAAGATGATGCACTGTTAAAAATTTTATCACAAAGAAAGAATGAGTGTGGAATAATATATTGCCTTTCAAGAAGGCTGACTGAGGAAGTTTGTGAATTTCTAAATAATAATAACATCAAATCAGCATTTTATCATGCAGGGCTGAGTGATGATATAAGAAAGAAAAATCAAAATGATTTTTTAAGAGATAAGTATGATGTTATGGTTGCAACAAATGCGTTTGGAATGGGAATTGATAAGTCAAATGTTTCGTTTGTTGTGCACTACAATATGCCAAGAGATATTGAAAGTTATTATCAAGAGGCTGGCAGAGCAGGTCGAGATGGAAATTTGGCAAAATGCACACTGCTTTATAGCGCAAAAGATGTAAGGCTTAATGAATGGCTTATTGATCATTCTTATGATGATAGTGATTTAGATGAAAAAACTATAAAAGAGTTAAAGTCAGTGGAGTATAAAAGGCTTCGTGATATGATTTTTTACTGTACTACAAGTGAGTGTTTAAGAGCGTATATACTGAAATATTTTGGTGAAAAACCCTCTGGATATTGTGGCTACTGCAGTAATTGTGACACGAATTTTGAAGAGATTGACATAACAGTTGAGGCGCAAAAAATACTTTCCTGTGTATATAGACTTAAAGAACGTTTTGGAACTGTCATGGTCATAGATGTTTTAAGGGGCAGTAAAAATGAAAAAGTGCTAAGTATGGGTTTTGATAAGTTATCAACTTATAATATAAGTGAAAAAACTGTGACAGAGCTTCGGGGTATAATAGACTATTTGCTTGAAAAAGAGTACCTTGCACAAAGTGAAGGAGAATTTAAAGTTTTATTGCTTACAAAAAAATCTTCCGATGTGCTAAAAGGCAGAGTGAAACTTGTGACAAAGGTAGTAATAGAGAAAAAGAAGAATAAAAACACTTCAACTAGCGCAAATGCAGTTGAAAATGAAGACCTGTTTAATATTCTCAAAAAACTTAGAATGGATATAGCAAAAGTGCAAAATGTGCCAGCTTTTGTAATTTTTTCAGATAAGACACTTATAGAGATGTCAGATAAAATTCCGAAAAATTTAGATGAGTTTAGTGGAATTTCAGGAGTTGGACAAGCAAAGCTTGAGCGGTATGGAGAACGATTTGTAAAAGCTATAAATGCATACTGTGATGAAAATTAGAGTTTGTATTTTTTGACAAATTGTGATACAATACAAAAAGAAAATTTAAGGAGATGCTTAAAATGATACTTATTAAAAATGGACTTATAAAAACTATGGCAGGTGCTGACATAGAAAATGGACAAATTCTTATTGAAAACGGTAAAATTGTGGCTGTTGGCCAAACTGTAGATGCGCCTAGTGATGCAGAAATAATAGATGCTAAAGGAAAACTTGTGCTTCCAGGTTTTGTTGAAGCTCATTGCCATATAGGACTTGATAATGAAGGCATGGGCTGGGAAGGCAGAGATTATAACGAAATAGTTGATCCAATAACTCCACAGCTGCGTGCAATAGACTCAATAAATCCACATGATGAAGCATTTGATAATGCAATTAAATCAGGTGTTACAACAGCTGTTACAGGCCCTGGCAGTGCAAATGTTGTGGGTGGAACATTTGCAGCAATTAAACTTTTTGGAAATAGAGTAGATGACATGATAATAAAAGATCCAATTGCAATGAAAATTGCTTTTGGTGAAAATCCAAAAAGATGCTATACAGCACTTAAAAAATCACCACAAACCAGAATGGCGGTAGCGGCAGAGCTTCGTGAACTTTTATTTAAAACAAAAAAATACATGGCAGATAAGGAAAATGGCGAGGACAAAAGCTTTGACATGAAACTTGAGGCTATGATTCCTGTAATGAAAAAAGAAATTCCACTAAAAGCACATGCTCATAGAGCTGATGACATATTCACAGCAATAAGAATAGCAAAAGAATTTGATTTAGATATCACTTTAGACCACTGTACAGATGGATCTTTAATTGCAAAAGAAATTGCAGATGAA
>CAYJJB010000002.1:2796-20794 GCA_964370405.1 uncultured Eubacteriales bacterium
CCATCTTTTGGAAGCAAAACAAAAATTGAACTTAGAAATAAAAGCTTTAATACACCAGCAGATTTACACGCAGCCGGTGTTCCTATAGCAATTATTACAGATGCGCCTGTTATTCCGCTTGAATACATTTCACTTTGTGCAGGTCTTGCAGTAAAATCAGGACTATGTGAAGAGGAAGCTTTTAAGGCTATCACAATTAATCCAGCAAAACTTTGTGGCATTGGCGACAGAGTTGGCAGTATAGAAGTGGGAAAAGATGCAGATATAGCAATATGGAACTCAAATCCTCTAACTGATATAGCAGCTGAAGTTTTTGTAACACTAGTAGATGGCAAAATAGCTTACAAGGCCTAAAAATATCTTGACTTTTTTTGTGTTGTGACTTATTATTATATAAGTAAAATATCTTTTTAGAAATGGAGAGTACTTATGAATAGAATTAAAACTATAGAGGTTCGTGATTTAAAACAAAGCGCAATTAAAGGCGGTTGTGGCGAGTGCCAAACTTCTTGCCAATCAGCTTGCAAAACTTCTTGTGGCGTTGCAAATCAACCTTGTGAAAGCAAATAAGATGTTTATTGTGCCGCCTTTAGTAGGCGGCACTTTTTATTTTAAATATTAAGAGGTAAAAAAATGATTCACCAATATAAATTAAACGGGTATAATATAGTTTTAGATGTAATAAGTGGGGCTATTCATGTAGTAGACGACGTTGCTTATGACATTATTTCTATGTATGAAAATGAAAGCCCTGGAAAAATAGAGGAAGTTATCACAAGAAAATACAGCGATATTACACCAGAAGATGTTAAACTTTGTATGGAAGACATAGAGTATTTAAAAGTAAATGAGAAGCTGTTTTTAAAAGATGAGTATGAACATTTAGTTTTTAAAAATGAGAGCAAAGTTATTAAAGCTTTGTGCCTTCATGTGTCACATACTTGTAATTTAAACTGCGAATACTGCTTTGCAGCCCAAGGTAAATACCATGGAGAAGATGCTCTTATGAGTTATGAAGTGGGTAAAAGGGCGTTTGATTTTTTAATTGAAAATTCAGGTAGTAGAAAAAATTTAGAAGTAGACTTTTTTGGCGGAGAGCCGCTGATGAACTGGCAAACTGTCAAAGATTTAGTGATGTATGCAAGGAGCATAGAAAAAGAAAAGGGTAAAAACTTTAGGTTTACATTTACCACAAATGGCGTGCTTATTGATGAAGATGTAATAGACTTTTGCAATAAAGAGATGCATAACGTGGTTTTATCTCTTGATGGAAGAAAAGAAATACATGATGCTACAAGAAGTGATTATAAAGGACGTGGTAGCTACGACACAGTAGTGCCTAAATTTAAAGAGTTTGTAGAAAAAAGAGATGGCAAAAATTACTACATGCGTGGAACTTTTACTGCAAATAACTTGGATTTTACAAATGATATTATACATATGGCAGATTTAGGATTTACAGAGCTTTCAATGGAGCCTGTGGTATCTGATATAAATGAAGATTATGCGATAAAAGAAGAGCATTTGGAAAAGCTCTATGCTGAGTATGAAAAGCTTGCACTTGAGATGATTAAAAGACACAAAGACAAAAATGATTTCAGATTTTATCATTATATGCTAGACCTTAAAAATGGACCTTGTGTGCATAAAAGAGTAGTAGGGTGTGGAAGTGGCAGTGAATACATGGCGGTAACACCTACAGGAGATTTATATCCATGTCATCAATTTGTTGGAAATAAGGATTTTGTGCTTGGAAATATCTATGAGGGCGTAAAAAACACAGCAGTGCAAGACAGGTTTAGAACAACTAATATATATTCAAATGAAGAATGTAAAAACTGTTGGGCAAAGCTTTACTGTTCTGGCGGTTGTGCTGCAAATAATTTTAATTATGGTTCAAAAGCAAGTGGAGTGTATGAAATTGGCTGTAAGCTATTTAAAAAGAGAATAGAGTGCGGTATCATGATGCAGCTTGCTATGATGGATAATGATAATGAGTAAGACACCTATTTGTGATTATGTAAATGAATATATTAGCATAAATAAAGCACGGCTACACATGCCAGGGCACAAAGGCGCAGATGTTTTAGGTTTTGAGAAATTTGATATAACCGAAATTGAGGGCGCAGATGATTTGGCAAATCCTAAAGGTATAATTTTGGAAAGTGAGAATAATGCGACTGCATTATTTGATACAGGGCATAGTTATTTTGTCACAGGTGGCTCAAGTCAAAGCATTAAGGCAATGATTTATCTTGCAAAGTTAAATTCTAAAACTAATTCAAATTTAATTTTGGCAGGAAGAAATGCCCATAAAGCATTTTTACATTCTGTAAGCCTTTTGGATATAGATGTAAAATGGTTATATCCAAGCGAAAATGAAACAGATTCTATCTGTTCGTGTAGAATAAATGCAAAAGATTTAGAAGAAGCACTAAAAACATGCGCAAAAAAACCTATGGCAGTATATATTACAACACCTGATTATTTGGGTGGCATGTGTGATGTTTTGTCGCTTAGTAAAGTGTGCAAAAAACATGATGTACCGCTTTTAATTGATAATGCACACGGCGCCTATCTCAAATTTTTAAGTGAAGATATGCATCCTATAAGTCTTGGGGCTGATATGGTGTGCGACTCTGCTCACAAAACTTTGCCGTCGATAACAGGTGCAGCTTATTTGCATGTGTCAAAAAACATAAATTTTGACTATGAAAAAAGGATAAGGCAAGCGATTTCGTACTTCGGCTCTTCAAGCCCTTCTTATTTAATATTACAGTCACTAGATAAGTTAAATGAAATTTTGACAGGGAACTTTAAGCATGACTTAGATGATACAGTGAAAAAGATAGATGAGTTAAAAAATTTTTTAATGGGAAAATCTGTAAAGGTATTGCTTACTGATAAACTTAAACTTACGATAGACTCTTATAAATCAGGTTATACATCAAGTCAAATTAAAAAAATGCTCGATGAAAATGATATTGTAATTGAGTATATGGACAAGCGCTACATTGTTTTAATGTTTACTCCTTATAATAAGCAGGAAGATTTTGAAAAAATTTATGCTGCCTTTTCAAATTTTGTACAAAAAGAGCCACTAGCGTGCGATGCTCTTGAATTTTCAAAAGCAAGTCAAGTGATAAGTTTTAATAAGGCGCTGTTTTCTAATTTTGAAACACTTAAAGTGGAAGATGCAAAGGGGAGAGTGTGCGCAAGCTGTGCTGTATCTTGTCCTCCTGCAATTCCCATAGTAATAAGTGGAGAGCTAATTTCTGATGAAGTAGTACATATGCTTAAAAAGTATGAAATAGAGTTTATAGATGTAATTAAATAAGTTATTTGACTTTTAATTTTCTGCATGGTAAAATTAAAAAAGTAAACACAGTTCTATAAAAATGAAGGAGGGAAAGATTTTGACAAAACGACAAATAATCGCAAAAGGACTAGGGCTTATATTTTTGGGTAACATACTTTTAATTTTGGCTATCATACCCATTATTGGCTGGCTTATTTCACTAGGAGGCTTGGTGCTTACCTTTATAGGACTTGGCCAAATTAGCAGATTTTCTGAAAGCTATAAAAAAGCATTTGTTTATTCAATGTTCAATATACCAGTGGTTTTTATTGCTTCAATTCTTTCTCTTATTTCAGATGCATATAGTGTTGCAAATGTTTTAACAGGCGGTGGCGGATTTGACATTGTCGGTTTTATTGCCACTCTTTTAGAAATTTTATCAGTTGCAATGTCTTTTGCTGTAATGTACTATATTTGTGTTTCAACTGCAAAATTTGTCGGAAATGCACTTTGGAAGTACAAAAGTGCAACTGTTTATAAAGTATATGGTGCAATTTATGCAATAGATATATTTGTAATTGCAGTAGCAGTTATACCATTTATTTCAATCATTGCTTACCCACTATCTTTAGTTACTTTTGTACTAAATATAGTTGGAACAGTTTTATATTTGGTGTTCTTGTATAAGTCAAAAGAAATTTTGTCAAAAATGTAAAAAAATACCCCAAAATATTAATTTAGAAAAATAAATTAATATTTTGGGGTTAAATTTTACTGTGAGTTAACATAACTTTCAACACTTCAACAGAGTTTTCAACAAAACAGGGTTAAGTGTTGAAAACTTTAAATTTTATATGGCTTTAAATATGAGTAAAATAAATGTAAAGTTTGATGGTTTTACAATGAAATTGTTTAGCCGAGCTCATATAATCCGAACCACGCCTAAAAAAGCCCAAATTACACCTCTAACTATGTTAGACGAACTTGCAATACGGCAAGTATTACTTCGTCCGTCTGCCGTGTTATAGGCACAATTTGGACATTTTTAGGTCTGGGGATTTTATGGCAAATGGGTGGGTTTTATAGCAAGGAAAAGGCTTGCAGTAATGCTACCGCCTTGCAAAAGACTTTGACACAGATAGAAAGCACACACATTTGTCAGAAAACGGGTTCGGATTAAATGAGCTCGGCAAGTTAAATTTACATAATTATTTTAAAAAATTTCGCCACGCATTTTTTTAAGTGCTCTTACATCTTTTCCTAAAAAACCTATTAAGTTATAACTTCCGTAAAGCCTTGATATAAGTCGCTCGCTATATTTCTTTTCAAGCTCAATTTCATTTAAATTAGTGCTTATAATAGTGGGAAGTTTTTTCATAATTCTTGTGTTAATTATATTATATATTACTGATGTAGTGTAAGAAGAGCTAAATTCAGTACCTAAATCGTCAAGTATTAGTAAATCGCAGGAAGTGAGCAAGCTGTTTGTATCGCTGTCATCACTATTTTCAAATCGCTCCTTTTCTAAAGAAACTGCAAAATTGTGAACGGAGCCGTAAATTACACCATAGCCTTTGGCAATAGCTTCTTTGGCAATTGCTAAAGATAAATGAGTTTTACCAAGTCCTGTTCCACCTTGAAATAAAAGAGATGGAGAGCTTAAATTAAACTGAGAAGCATAATTTTTACAGTAATTTAGTATATTTATCATACGTTTTTTATGGCTGTCTTCATAGTCATTATAGTACGAGCTATTAAAATTCTCAAAACCAGAGTTTTCAATAGGTGTAACCTTGTTAAGTTCCTCATAAGAAATTTGTCTTAATAGTTCTTTGTAGCAAACACATACTTTGCCATCAACATTGCCTTTATCTTCACACTTTGCACAGTAAAAAGATGGGTTTATGTCTTTTTTTGTCAGTCCGTTTTCGGCTAAAAGTTGGTCATAAGCTTTTTGAAGTGTTAAATTTTCTTCCTTAAGCCTTAAAAGTTCTTCACGCACGTTTGAGCCACGCATGACAGCAAGGGCTGTTTTGCTTCCGGTTGACTTTATACTCATGTCAATTTCACGTGCGTCAGGGCAGACAGAGTGAAATTTCATTTTCATTTCATCTGACTTTTGTGTTGCACTTCTTTGACGATTTGCAAGTATATCGTTTGCGGTTTTATATATTTCTTTTTTATACGCCATTGTTTTTCTCCATTAAATTAAATAAATCAAATTTATCAAACCCACTTTCATTTTGTTCGGGTTTGTTTTCATTTTGTGAATTTTCATAGCTTCTTAAATCTTGCAAAGAATTAATTCCCGATTTATGGAAGCTTTCAATTATTGCATTCATATATTTAATATTGTATTTTCCAATTTTGTCAATACAACGCTCATAGGCTTCTCTTATTATTTCAGGGGAAATAAACATTTCTTCACACCAGCGGTATGCGGTGTCTGCTTCATTTTTGCTTGGAGAACGCATGGGCAATTCAATAATTCCAGAGATTTTTTTCCATGCCCTGTTGCGGGTATCAAGTGCTTGAAGTTTTGCTTCTGCTGCATCAAGAGAGAAAATTTGTTCATTTGCCCAGTTTTTAGTAAGTGCCTCAATATAGTTTGTAGAGGTTTTATGTATGCTTTTTGCATAATTTACTATCATAAAAATAACTTCTGGTGGCAGTGCGTAGTCATCATGTGCATTAATTATTACAGCACTTAAAGATGGTGATAAAGTTTTTCCAAGTGTAGACTCAACTCCTGCTAAAAGTTCAGATAAAATTTGGTTTTCCATAAGTCTGGTAGCTATTTGCTGACTGTTAGGCCTAAGCATACGTTTAGCGCTTACATCTTCTTTTATGACTACATCTTGTGGAGGAGGTGAAGAATTTGTAACAGTTGTTACAAATTCGTTACTTTGTTTTAAATTTCCTTCATTTGACATAATAAGGCCTGACTGAGCCCAGTATTCAACAGCATCATTTACCGCGTTTTCAGATATCGAAAGCTTTTCTGACAAAGTTTTTGCAGAGGCAGAAAGCCCTCCGTGGCGAAGTAGCCAAAGCAAGACTTTAAGCTCATTTTCGCCTGCTAGCTTAATATGTTTGTCGACAAGAGAGGTAGGAACGGCAAAAACAGAAGACCAACCGCCCATGTCAAGATTAAATTGCATAAGTGCCTCCTAAAATGTAGTAGTGTGTTAGACAGTATACCACATAATATATAGGAAAATAAAGTCTTTTGTAAAAAAATTAAAAATAAAAAAATAAAAAAGGGTTACAGGCTTGAAATATTTTGTGAACTGGTGTATAATGAATTAGAAATTTTAAAAACACGAATAATAAAACATAAAACTAAAATAAATATTTTATTGGAGGAACGTATGAAAACAACTGCAAAAAGAAAGAATTATATGCTGAGGTTGCTGGCGTTTTTGCTTGCTGTTATGATACCTATGGCTGTAATTCCAACTACTCCCACAGTAGAGGTGCAGGCGCAAGCGGCAACTACAGGTATAACAACAACAGCGGTAAATTTCCGTGAGGGACCAGGAACTAACTACAAGGTAATATCTGTGGTTTCAAGTGGTACAAGCATTACTATCAATGATATGTCAAACGCTACATGGTATAAAATTACTGTGTCAGGCAAATCAGGCTATATGCATTCTGATTACATAAGAGTGGCTTCATCATCACAAAGTGGTACTGCGGCAACAACTACTACAACTGTTAATTTAAGAGAAAGTGCAAGCATTAGTGGCAAATGGATTATGGCAGTGCCTACAGGCAGTAGCATAACAGTGCTTGATACTTCAACTGGTATATATTACAAAGTTCAAACATCATCAGGAATTGTCGGTTACATGCACTCTGACTATATTAAAATGTCAGGAAGCAGTTCATCAGGCACATCCACACCAAGTACAGGTACTGGATATCAAATGGCAACTACAACCTATGTTAATTTAAGAACAGGTCCATCTATTTACAATAGTTTAATAGCATCAATTCCAACAAATACACAAGTTACTGTGTTAAATGATAGCCAAACTTATTATCAAGTAAAGCTTTCATCGGGCACTGTGGGTTATATGCACTCTGATTACTTAAAATCTGTAAGTGGTGGCAGTACAACTACACCTAGCACAAATTACAAAATGACGACCACAACCTATGTTAATTTAAGAACAGGCCCATCTATTAGCAATAGCTTAATTTCTACAATTGCTACAAACACACAAGTTACTGTTTTGGATGACAGTCAAACATATTATAAAGTTCAACTTCCATCAGGTACTGTAGGTTATATGCATTCAGATTATTTAAAACTTGTAAGTACATCGACTGCAACTCCTACACCAACACCAGTGGCGCCAACTCCTACACCAACGCCAACACCAACACCTACACCAAGCACACCAGCTACTGCAAGTTATGGCGTAACTACAACATATGTTAATTTTAGAACAGGTGCCACTCTTAGCAGTACTGTTATTTCAACAGTAGCAACTGGCACAAGTTTAGTAATTGAAGATGAAAGCCAAAGCCCATGGTACAAAGTTACAATTAACGGTACAACAGGCTATATGCATTCAGATTATATTAAGAAAACAACAAGTCAAACAGATGGTACTGCATCAAAAACAGAAGCATACCAAGCAAAAACAACAACTGCTGTTAACATGCGTTCAGGCCCTGCTATAGGATATACGCTAGTAAAAGTTGTAAGCAGTGGAACTACATTAACTGTAACAAATGAAAATACAGGTAGTGAGTATTATGAAGTAAAACTATCTGATGGCAGTGTAGGTTTTGTCCACAGTGATTATTTAACAAAAGTAACCACTGATTCAGGTTCAACTACACCTCCAGCAAGCACAAACACTTATGTGAAAGTTAACTCATCAACAGGTCTTAACTTCCGCTCTAGTGCTTCTACAGCGTCCTCTATTTTAAGAGTTCTTCAAAATGGAGAGGTTTTAACAGTAATTCAAAGCGTAGATGCTTCTTGGTATAAGGTAGAGGATTCAACAGGTGTACAAGGTTATGTGCATAAAAGCTATGTTGTTTCTTATTCACCAAGTACTACAGCGGGTACAATTTCACTTTCATCATCAAGCGGAAGTGTGGCACAGTACAAAACATTCTATTTAAAAGCGACTAACAGCAATGGAAATACCATAACATGGTCTTCATCAAATACAGCTGTTGCAACTGTTTCAGGCGGATTTATTTATGGTGCGGCACCAGGTACTGCAACTATTACAGCTAAAGATGCTTATACAGGAAAAACTGCAACATTTACTATAACAGTTACAGGAGCTGAAGCTGTAAGAGCAGCTTATTCTGAGAATAACACTCCAACAGCAGGTGAAGCGTTCAACCTAATAGCTGTTACAGATACAGCAAAAACTTCTCTTACTTTCGTTTTATCATCAGGAACTGTAATAAATGCGACAAACACAGCAACTGAAACACAGTCGCACGCAACTTATGGCACAAACCAAACAAAAATTTGGTCTGCACCTGTAACTCTATCAGAAGGAACACATAAGATTAAAGCTTATGTAAATGGAGATGTAAATCAAAGTATAGAATTTACTGTACAAGTTTTTTCTAAAGATCTTATTACAGGATACTCTACGGCTTCAAGAAGAGTAAGTGACTCTATGCTTAGCATAATAAGCCAATTTGAAGGCTTTGTACCTACAGTATATCTTGATACACTTGCAAACAATATACCTACAGTGGGCTATGGTGATGTAGTTTATCCAGGAGAAACTTTCTACAATAACTTAACAAAAACAGAAGGTGTTGCTCAGTTTAGAGCACTTGTAAACTCAGGTGGATATACTTCATCAGTAAATAATTTAGCATCTTCACAAAAACTTCTTATGAATCAAGCTCAGTTTGATGCCCTAGTAAGCTTCTCTTACAATGTTGGTTCAGGCTGGACAACAAATTCAGGAATTTATGTAAGAAGCATATTATTAAATGCTGTTGATTACACTGCAATTAATCCAAGTGAGTCAAATCAACAACCTGGTAAAATAACAGTGGCAACATCAGTCTATGCAGATAAAACAACATCCTCTACGAGAATAGCATCACTTTCAGCAGGTGCTAGTGTGACAGTTGTAGGATATTACACAAACTCAGCAGGCACAGAGCATTGGTATAAAGTAAAAAGCAGTGCTTTCTCAGGTTATGCATGGGTTCGTACAGGTTATGTAAGCCTTACAAACTATGCAAGTGGTACTAAAGACATGAGATTTATAGATGATGCATCATTTGCATTTAGACTTTTAGAATGGCATAACGCAGGCGGAAGCTGTGTTGTTGGTCTACTTTATAGAAGACTTGCAGAATCAAAAGTCTTCCTCCACAGCGACTATGCACAAGCAAGTCCATCACACAGCCAGTACAGGATAAACACCTATGGATTTATCTATCCAAGTTGTGTATCAAAGTATTCATAAAATTAATGACAGGAGCGGTAACGCTCCTGTTTATATTGTCGAAAAAATCTCTGTTGCAAAAAATGTTGCACAAAGGGGATAATAAGAGGAAACTTTTTCTATCGCAAAAAGTTTCCTCTTTGCCAATTTATTGGCAAATTCACCTTCAAAAAAGCTCTTCTAAGGCAAAAAATTGCGTTTTCTGCGGAAAGCGCCTTAGGACGACGTCCTAAGAACCCGAAATTTTTTGAAAAAAATTAGTAAAACTTTCAATAGTAGTTATTATGGTGAAACATGCTACCTTTTTTGATACGCTCCTGTTTTTTTAACTCTTTTTATTTTCCATTAATTTTTTGTTGTGAGAATTTACTTTGTTGCAAATAAACATAGCTGGAATGGTGATGAAAAACCATAGTGCAGAAAACGGCAGTGATATTTGACCCATTACATTAAGTGGTAAATGCGAATAATCCCAAATGCGCATAAAAAGTATTTGATTGCAAATTATACCTATTATAAGTTCAATAGTGGTTATGATGACAGAACCTATAAGGCATTTGTATATAATAAAATACCCAACCATTTTTTGACAGCAGATTTTATCTATTAAAATTAAACACACACCTCCTGCAAATGCCATGGTATAGTGGCTGTGTCCACGCCAACTTATTTCCATAAGCGGATATAAAGTTGCACCTATTAAAAAAATAAGAATACTTTTATTCATCACTTCACTCCCAATAAACTAAAATTCACTCTAATTTCAGTATGGACGATATCGCTTTGAAAAATTCAAATTTAGATTTAAATTTATTGTTTTTTTTATTTATGTATGATATAATTTTTAAAAAAGAAAGAAGGGTGAATTATGGCATATCAAGCACCAGAAGGTTATAAACCGTATCCTGATACGAATTATTATTACACCGAAAGAGAAGGCACAGATGTAAGCGGTAATCCTGTAAGAATTGTAACATATTTTGATACTGAAACTGGTTTGTATTCAGAGCAGACTTATCAAGTAGAAGCTGCTGCAAATAATCAGTATGAACAGCATAATTATCAAAATACAAATGAGACAGTTAAAAAGAAAAGTGCACTGCCACTTATTATCACCCTTTCTAGTGTAGCTGTGGTGCTTATTGCTACAGTGCTTGTCGTATGGCTTACCGGAGCGTATAATATGATTCCGATTTTTAGCGATGACTCAAACTCAACATTATCTGAAGTTCCATCCACTGTAGAGTCTACGCCTGATGCCTCATCGCAAACAATTGCCGATGGCGACTATGTCATAGAGTGGGTAGACGAAAACTTTGAAGCAGCGGTACGTGAGGAATTGTTTTCTGGAGAGGACAGATTAATCACTTATAATGATGTAAAAGACTTTGTAGAACTTGATTTAGAGGATTCTAACATTGAGAGGATTGACGATATAAAACATTTTACATCTATTAGCTTTCTATATCTTAGAAATAATTTCATAGAAGACTTAACACCGCTTGAAAATTTAGATGACTTATATTTTTTGGAATTAGATAACAATATGATAACAAATATTGATGTTCTTTCAAATCTTACTGAGCTAACGATGCTGGCTGCAGAGGATAATTATATTGAAGATTTAACGCCACTTTCAAATCTAATTAACTTAGACATGTTATTTTTAGATGGAAATTCTATTATTGACGTATCTCCACTTTCAAATATTTCAGGGCTTGCTGACTTGTCTTTAGAAGATAATTTCATATCAGATATAAGCCCACTTGCATCTCTCACCAATCTAAGATATTTGTATCTTGAGGATAATCAAATTTTTGACTGGTCGCCAGTTTCACACGTGGAATATGTTTATGGCGCACCTGAATCCACTCCTGAGCCTGTACAAGATGTGAGCGTCACTCCTGGTGTTTATGCTTTTTATGAAGATAATTTTGGTGACTATGTTATATATATTCTTGTAAGACCCGGACACACTATGTGGCTTGGTGCAACTTTGGGTGGTTCAGTGTATTTTACTGAGATTAGTATGCATGTTGAAGGACATGTAGCAACCATCAATGGTAGCGTGTCAGATGAAATGGCAAATATGGACATTACTTTTCCAATAACTTTGACTTATGATGAAAACTTTACACTTGTATCACCAGATATTATGTGGACGATAGATGCAGGTGAAACTTCAGATTATATTATGAACGAAGATGAAATGGCCGAACATTATTATTATCTATATGAATAAAAAATAAGGAGTAGAGTATTATGAAAATTTTGGTTACAGGTGGCGCAGGTTATATTGGAACACATACTTGTGTAGAACTTCTTCAAAAAGGGTACGAGGTAGTAGTTGTTGATAATTTGTGTAACAGCAAAGAAGAAGCGCTTAGCAGGGTGAAAAGCATAACAGGAAAAGAGTTTGATTTTTATAAAATAGATGTCTGTAATGAAGAAGTGTTAAGAGAAGTGTTTAAAAAACATGAAATTTTTGCTGTTATTCATTTTGCAGGGCTTAAAGCAGTTGGTGAGTCTGTAGCAATTCCTTTAAGATACTATCAAAATAATTTAGACTCAACATTTTCTTTAATAAATGTAATGAATGAATTTAATGTTAAGAATATTATTTTTAGCTCATCTGCAACTGTTTATGGAAATCCTGCATCAGTTCCTATTACAGAAGATTTTCCACTGTCCACTACAAATCCTTATGGAACGACAAAATTATTCATTGAAAGAATACTGACTGATATAGCGTTTGCAGATAAAGAGTTTAATCCGATTTTGCTTAGATATTTTAATCCTGTGGGAGCACATGAAAGCGGAATGCTTGGAGAGGATCCTAAAGGAATACCAAATAATGTAGTTCCATATATCACCCAGGTAATAGTGGGAAAACTTCCGCATCTCAATGTTTTTGGTGATGACTATGACACAGCTGATGGAACAGGTGTTAGAGATTATATTCATGTAGTTGACCTTGCAAAAGGCCATGTTGCAGCACTGAAAAAATTTGAAGATGTAAATTGTGGACTTAAAACTTATAATTTAGGTACAGGTATAGGATACTCCGTACTTGATTTAGTAAAAGCGTTTGAAAAAACTTTAGGTCGTCCAATTCCTTATAAAATTGCACCAAGAAGAGCGGGCGACATTGCCATGTGCTATGCTGATTCGGCTAAAGCTAAAGAGGAGCTATCTTGGGTTGCGACAAAAAATTTAGATGACATGTGCAAAGATGCACTTAATTGGCAAGAAAAAAACCCGAATGGAATGGAATAAATGAAAAAAATTATACTAGCTTCTTCTTCGCCTAGAAGAAGAGATATACTAAATCAAATTGGCATGGACTATGAAATTAGAATTCCTGATGTATGCGAGGATTTAATTTTAGAAAATGGTGGGGTTAAAGAGAGTATGCGACTTTCACTTAAAAAAGCTGAGGCAGTTTTAATAGGTGATGAGGAAATTTTAATCTCAGCAGACACAGTTGTAGCACTAAATGATAAAATTTTTGGAAAGCCTGCTGATAAAGAAGATGCCTTTAATATGTTAACTAGTTTATCTGGTAATATACACGAGGTTGTGACAGGCGTTACTGTAAAATCTAGTAGAAAAACTGTAACTTTTTATGAGTCTACAAAAGTCGAATTTTATCCACTTTCTAGTGAAGATATTATAAATTACATAGAAAGTGAAAATGTGATGGATAAAGCAGGTGCTTATGCATATCAAGAGGGTAAAGGCGCTTTGCTTGTAAAAGCTATAGTTGGAGATTACTACAATGTTGTTGGCTTGCCCATTGCTAAACTTATGAAAGAACTTAAAAATTTTTAATAACACGAACAGGCCACCTTGCGTATGGTATAATATGGAGGTGGTTTAATTTGAAGACATATCTAAGGCGTAGACGCAGGCTAAAGCCTATTTGGAGAATTGTTTTTTGGGCGGTTGTTTTCATTTTTCTGTTTTCATTTTTTGAAAGCAGGGTTGAAACATTACCAGAAAATATCTCAAGCACAGCAGCGAAAAATTTTGTATCAAACGCTGTTAATAAGGCAATAGAAGAAAATAGCGAGATTATAGGCGGTTTAAGCCAAGTGTCTATGACACAGGAAAACACCACCACTATGATACAAAGTGATGCTAAACAGCTAAGTGTTTTAAAAAGCAAAATTTCAAATGAAATAAATAAAAATTTAAACGGTGGCTACACTACATATATTCCCATAGGCAATCTGTTTGATAATTCATTTTTAAACGGTAGAGGTTTTAGTGTTCCAATAAAAATACATTTTAATGGGGCTGCACAAATTGAATTTGACAGCGTAATTGTATCAGCAGGAGTAAATCAAAGCAAATACAGACTTGTTATGACTGTAAATGTGGAGCTTTACTCTAATTCTGTAAATTATGGTGGATCGTTTAATTTTGATAGTCAGTATATTTTAAATGAGTTTGTAATTTTGGGCGAGGTACCGTTTTCATAAATTTAAGAAAGAGAAACAAAAATAAAATGGATAACGAAAAGATAATACAGCAAATTAAAGAACTTTGCGATATTATAAATTATCATAATGATAAATATTATACTAAAGACAGTCCTGAAATTTTGGATTTTGAGTATGATAAGCTTTATAGAGAACTTGAGGAGCTTGAAGAAAAATACCCTCAATTTAAACTTAGTAACTCACCAACTTTAAGGGTGGGTGGTGATGTGTTTAATAGTTTTGAGGCAGTGACTCATTCTGTGCCAATGCTAAGCCTTCATGACGCCTTTTCAGACGATGAGCTGCGTGACTTTGATAGAAGAGTGCGAGGTGTGATAGAAGACCCACTGTATGTTTTAGAGGCGAAGTTTGACGGTCTTTCTGTAGCGCTTGAATATGAAAATGGGAAGTTTGTAAGGGGTTCCACAAGAGGCGATGGCAATGTAGGTGAAGATGTTACAGAAAATATTAGAACTATAAAAGAGCTGCCTCATACCCTACCATATGATATAGATTACTTAGAAGTTAGGGCAGAGGTTTATATGTCGGATAAGTCTTTTGAAAACTTGCTTTACATGCAGGAGTTAAAGGGTGAAAAAGCTTTTAAAAACCCAAGAAATGCCGCAGCTGGCTCACTTAGACAAAAAGACCCCAAAATTGCAGCAGAGAGAAATTTAAGCATAATGGCATTTAATATTCAAAACATAAGAGGAAAAAACTTTGAAAACCATATAGACTCTCTCAAGTTTTTAAAAGAATGTGGCTTTACCGTGTCAGAAATACATGAAAAGTCGGGGGATATTGAAGATATAGTAAAAGCTATAGATAAAATTGGACAAGAGAGAGGAAAATTTGGCTTTGCAATTGATGGTGCCGTGGTTAAGGTTAACGATTTTTCTCAAAGGGAATTGCTTGGCGCAACGGCAAAGTTTCCACGCTGGGCAGAAGCTTATAAGTACCCACCAGAGGAAAAAGAAACCATATTAAAAAGCATAGAAATAAATGTGGGAAGAACTGGTGTTTTGACACCAACTGGAAATTTTGACCCAGTGCTTCTTGCAGGTACTACCGTATCACGGGCTACACTTCATAATCAAGATTTTATAAGTGAGAAAGATATTAGGATAGGCTCTAAAGTAATACTTAGAAAAGCTGGAGAAATTATACCAGAGGTCACGGCAGTGATAGAAAATCCTGAAAATTCCATACCGTATTTCATACCTAAAGTTTGCCCATCTTGTGGCGAAGAAGTGGTAAGAGATGAAGAAGAAGCGGCTATTAAATGCGTTAACCCAGATTGCAGTGCCCAAATTTTAAGGCATTTAATACATTTTGCAACAAGAGATGCCATGGATATAGAGGGGCTGGGACCGGCGGTTTTAACTCAACTAATTAATGAAAAACTAATAAAAACTATAGCAGATATTTATCTTTTAAAAAAAGAAGCGCTCATAGGCCTTGAAAGATTTGCCGAAAAAAGTGCTGACAACTTAATTTTGGCAATAGAAAAATCTAAAGAAAATCCTCTTCACAGGCTTATATTTGCCTTAGGCATAGATCATATAGGACAAAAAGCGGCAAAACTTCTTTGTAATAAATTTAAAAATATTGATGAACTTATGAATGCATCTACTGATGATATAGCCAGCATAGATGGATTAGGGCATGTTATGGCGCAGTCTGTATCGGATTTTTTTAATAATCATTCAAGTATTAATCTGATACAGCATTTAAAAGAAATAGGCATAAATATGCAAAGTGAAGAAAGTGCTGTAGGCGAAAAATTCTTAGGTCTTACTTTTGTAATAACAGGAACTCTTCCAAGTATGGGGCGCAAAGAAGCGGCAGAGATTATAGAGAAAAATGGTGGTAAGGTGAGCTCTTCCGTTTCAAAAAAAACAAGCTATGTACTGGCAGGTGAAGAAGCAGGAAGTAAGCTAACAAAGGCGCAAAATTTAGGAATAAATATAATAGACGAAGAAAATTTTAAAAATATGTTATAAATATTGGAGGAATGAAAATGAAAATTTTATTTAAGGAACTTTATAGTGGTGAGCTTGAAAGGCAAGAAGAAAGATATGAAGCACTGAAGAAGGGTTTTAAAAATTTCTTTTCATATGAAGGTGAGTTTGAATTTTTCAGTGCGCCTGGCAGAACAGAAGTGGGCGGAAATCATACAGACCATCAAAGAGGAAAAGTGCTTGCGGCATCGGTTAATATGGACATAGCAGCAGCTGTTATTAAAAGAGATGATGGCATAGTTACAGTGAAGTCAGAAGAGTATTCTAAACATGATGTGATAGATACTAAAGATTTAGAGGTTAAAGAGAGTGAAAAAGAGCACTCAGCATCGGTTATTAGAGGTATTTGTGCACGCTTTAAGCAGCTTGGATTTGAAGTAGGCGGTTTTGACTGTTATACAAAATCTAATGTATTAAAGGGTTCAGGACTTTCAAGCTCTGCGGCTTTTGAAGTTCTTATTGCAACTATAATTAATCATCTTTATAATGATGACAGTGTAAATCCTGTGCAAATAGCGCAAATTTCACAATATGCGGAAAATGTATATTTTGGAAAACCCTCTGGGCTACTTGATCAAAGTGCTAGTAGTGTTGGCGGATTTACTGCTATTGATTTTAAAGACAAGGAAAATCCTGTTTTTGAGAGAGTAGAATTTGACCTTGATGAGTTTGGGTACAAGCTTTGTGTTGTAGACACTGGTGGAAACCATGCAGATATAACCTGCGAGTATGCGGCAATTCCAAATGAAATGAAGGCTGTTGCGAAATATTTTAACAAAGAAGTCTTAAGTGAAGTGCCTGAAGAAGAGTTTTATAAAAATCTTGCTGTCTTAAGAAAAGAAGTGGGAGATAGAGCGATTTTAAGAGCAATGCATTTTTATGATGACGACAAAACAGCAGCACTTGAAAAAGAAGCGCTAATTAATAAAGATTTTGAAACATTTAAAGAGCTTGTAATAAGTTCAGGGCGTTCATCTGCAAATAAACTGCAAAATGTAAGCACACCGCTTATGCTACCAGAACAAGGAGTGGTGTTAGCCCTTGCAATTACAGAGAAAGTTTTACATAAAAAAGGTGCATACCGTGTGCATGGCGGCGGTTTTGCAGGAACAATACAAGCGTATGTTCCAAATGAAATTTTGGACGAGTACATAACAGAAATTGAAGCGGTTTTTGGCGCAGGTAGTTGCCATGTATTAAAAGTAAGAGCCGCAGGTGGAACCAAGGTTTTATTAACAGAGGATTGCAAATAAAGTAAATTAAGACTAAAAAGAAACAATCTGATACTTCACATTTTATGAAAGTATCAGATTGTTTCTTTTTGTTATGTTAAAGGTGATGTGTTGCTTTTACATTATTTCTGAAAGCTTAACAGGTCGTCCTTCTTTTACAGATTTATTTGCAGCATAGGCGATTACAACTGCTTGTAGACCGTCTATGATATCAACGCTTTCTTTAGTATCGTTTTGTATACAGCTTATAAAATCTGTCATTTCATCGGTAAAAGCTGCCATATATCTCTCAAGGAAGAAATAAAGTGGCTTTTGTGATACCACACCGTTTTCACCACTTATCACAGCAGTGCTTTGTGTGTCGTTTGTCACATTTACTTGTCCTTTAGAGCCAAAAACTTCTGCTCTTTGGTCATAGCCATATACAGCTTTTCTTGAATTATCTATAACGGCAAGGCTTCCGTCTTTTAGCTTCATGGTAATTATTGCGGTATCAACATCTCCAGCCTCTCCA
>CAYJJB010000002.1:20863-58057 GCA_964370405.1 uncultured Eubacteriales bacterium
TACTTCACTGCCAGTTAAGTAGCGAACCATGTCAAAATCGTGAATTGTCATATCCAAAAACATGCCGCCTGATACTTTTACATAAGATACAGGAGGTGCATCAGGATCACGAGATGTGATTTTTGTTATATGTACATCTCCAATATTTCCGTTTTTAACGGCTTCTCTTACTGCTTTAAAGTTATGGTCAAAACGTCTATTAAAGCCAACTTGGTATTTAACATTGCTTTCTTTTAAAGCGTCCATTACTTCTTTTATTTCATTAATATCTTGTGAAACAGGTTTTTCGCAGAAAACATGTTTGCCAGCTTTTATTGCTTCAAGCGAAATAGGGGCGTGTGTGTTTGTTGATGAGCATATTAAAACAGCATCCACACTTTCATCCTTTAAAATTTCCTTATAATCGCTATAACAGCTTTTTATGCCGAGATCTTTTATCCACTCTTCTTTTGAAAGGTCGACAATAGGGTCTGCTATGGCTACAACTTGCGCTCCTTTTACATGGTAGGTAATGCTTTGGGCGTGAACTTTGCCTATTCTGCCCGCTCCGATAATTGCTAAATTAATCATGACTTATCTCCTCACAATATTGTTAGTTTTTTAGTAATTTAAATGATAATATCATAATATTAACATTAATTCAATTGTTAATATGACAATTTATTTGTTAATTATTTGGTGATTTTGTTAATTTACCTTGTGAATTTATTGTGATATAATTTTAAAAATTGAAATAAATATTATTAAATAGGTGGTGCGGTGTGAAATCTCTTAGATTACAGCAAATAGAGCAAATGGTAATTGAAAGGCAAAATGTCAGCATGAATGACTTGTGCACAAAATTAAATATATCAATGAATACTTTAAGAAATGATGTAGCACAGCTTGTAAAAATGGGAAAGGTGCAAAAAATTTACGGAGGTGTGCGAAGTAAAAGCAAAAATGCCTTAGTTCCATTTAAAATAAGACAAGTAGATAATAGTCAGCAAAAAAGCGAAATTGCAAATAAAGCGGCAGAGTTTATTAAAAATGGGGATGTCATATATATAGATTCTGGCACAACCACCTCAGAAATTGTAAGATATTTAGAGGGTAAAGAAAATATTACTGTAATTACAAATAATTTAGCAAGTATAGAGCTTGCACTAAATTATAGTGATATTGATGTAATTGTCTTGCCGGGCAAACTTGAGCGTGACACATTCTCTTTTGTATCACCAGATACGATAGGTAGACTTGAAAAATATAATATAAATAAATGCTTTATGGCAGCAACTGGTGTGTCATCTGATGGAGCGGTTACAAACTCTTCGCCATTAGAATGTGAAATAAAAAGAACAGTAATGGCAAAGGCACAAACTAAATTTTTGCTTGTAAATGGAACTAAATACCCAAAGACAGCACTTATGACGTATGCCAATTTAACTGATTTTGATATAGTTATTAGTGACGTATATGCGCAAAGTGGATTAGCGGCACAGTGCAGTAGCTTGGGAATTAAATGTGAGTTAGCATAAAATATGAAAGTGGGATGAAAATATGGAGTATATAAAATTTGATAAAAGTCGTGAATTAGATTTGGTTTTACTTGGTCGTGTGGCGGTGGATTTAAATCCTATAGACATGCACAGGCCGCTGTCTGAAAGTTTTACCTTTAAAAAATATGTTGGAGGTTCACCTGCAAATATAGCGGTAGGGCTTTCAAGACTTTCGAAAAAAGTAGGCTTTTTTGCAAGAGTGTCAGACGATCAGTTTGGCGATTTTGTAATAGATTATTTTGATAAAGAAGGCATAGATGTGTCTAAAATTAAAAGATGCAAAAATGGTGAGAAATTAGGTCTTACATTTACAGAAATTTTAAGTGAAACCGAGAGTAGTATTGTAATGTATAGAAACTCTGCGGCAGACTTAGCACTTGAAAGTAGCGATATTGATGAAGAGTACATAAAAAAGGCAAAGGCAATATTAATTTCAGGTACAGCGCTTTGTGAAAGTCCGTCAAGAGAGGCGGCGTTAAAGGCTGTTATGCTTGCAGATAAAACAAATACCCCAATAATTTTTGACATTGATTACAGGGCGTATAACTGGAAAAATGAAGATGAAATTTCAGTGTATTATTCACTTGTTGCAAATTATGCGACAATAATTTTAGGTTCTAAAGAAGAATATGAGCTTACGGGAAGAATTTTAAGAGAAAATGTGAGTGACGAAGAAGAAGCAAAGTATTGGCATGGCAAAAACGCATCTATAGTGGTTATAAAGCACGGCAAAAAGGGTTCAACGGCTTATACAAAAGACGGCAATAATTATTCTATAAAACCGTTCCCAGTTAAACTTTTAAAAGCTTTTGGTGGTGGAGATGGCTATGCAAGTGCATTCATTTATGCGCTTTTAGAAGGCTATGAAATTTTAGATGCACTAGAGTTTGGCAGTGCCAGTGCTGCAATGCTTGTTGCAAGTCACGGCTGTTCACAGGATATGCCGACGGTCGATAAAATAAATACATTTATAAAAGAAAGCAAAGAAAAATACGGTGAAATGGTAGCGAGAAATTAAAATTTATATAAAGGGGTAGTACTATGTTAGTAAAATATGATTTTGATGCAAACGGAGTAAAAGAATTATCAAAGCAAGGTGAAAAAAATGCCGACATGCTTATGGATGTCAAGGTAATTAAGCTTGAAACAGGTAAAGAGCTTGAAATTTATAGTGATGACAATGAAAGCGCCGTGCTTTTAGTAGAAGGAGAAATTTCTTATACCTTTGAAAATAGGGTAGAAGAGGCAAAAAGAAAAGACTGCTTTAGTGAAAAGCCATACTGTTTACATGTTGCTAAGATGAAAAATGTGAAAATTAAAGCCACTAAAGACAGTGAGATTATTTTACAGCAAACAGTGAATGAGAAGGAATTTGATACTGTTTTTTACACACCTGATGACTGCAAACAAGAGTGTTTTGGTGGTGAAAAATGGGAAGGCACTGCAAAAAGGCAAGTGCTTACAGTGTTTGATTATTTTAACGCGCCATATTCTAATATGGTAATTGGTGAAGTAATAAATTTACCCGGAAGATGGTCAAGTTACATTCCGCACAGCCACGAACAACCAGAGATTTATTATCATAAATTTTCAAAAGAGCAAGGCTTTGGTGCCTCTTTCATTGGAGAAGATGTCTATAAGGTGACACAGGGCAGTGCAAGTATTATTCCAGGTGGGGTAACACATCCACAGGTAACAGCACCGGGATACAGCATGTATTATTGCTGGATGATAAGACATCTTGATAATAATCCTTGGACAGATAGAGTAGACGACCCACAGCATAAGTGGCTACTTGATGAAGAATGAGGGGTTAGAGTATGAACTATATAAAAATGACCATGGCTCAAGCCTTGGTGAAATTTCTTGATAATCAATATGTGAGCTTTAATGGTGAGGAAACAAAGTTTGTAGACGGAGTTTTTACAGTTTTTGGTCACGGAATAGTCTGCGGTTTGGGTCAAGCGCTTGGTGAAAATCCGGGAGGGCTAAAGGTGTACCAAGGCAGAAATGAGCAAGGCATGGCGCATGTTGCAACCGGCTTTGCAAAGGAGCATAACAGAAGAAAAATCATTGCCTGCGCCTCATCGATAGGCCCTGGAGCTGCAAATATGGTAACGGCAGTTGCGACGGCAACGGTTAATAATATACCACTGCTAGTTTTTACAGGCGACACACATGCTACAAGACAGCCCGACCCTGTACTGCAACAGCTAGAGCAACCTTATGATTTATCCATCACCACAAGTGATGCATTTAGACCCGTTAGCAGATATTGGGATAGAATACATAGACCAGAGCAGTTAATGAGTGCAATGATAAATGCAATGAGAGTGCTTACAGATCCTGCTCATACAGGAGGAGTTTGCATAAGCATACCGCAAGATGTGCAAGGCGAAAGTTATGATTACCCTGAATATTTCTTTAATAAAAGAGTGCACAAAATACCACAGCCTACAGCTGAAATTGATACTGTATTAGAAGCAGTGAAAATTATTAGTAAAAAGAAAAAACCGCTAGTCATATGCGGTGGCGGTGTAAGATATTCACAAGCAGGAAAGACACTTGAAACATTCTGTGAAAAATTTAATATACCATTTTCAGAAACACAGGCAGGAAAAAGTGCATGCTTATCATCTCATGCCTATAATTTAGGCGGAATTGGAGTAACAGGTAATTCTGCTTCAAATACGGTAGTAAAAGAGGCAGATTTAATTATTGCTGTGGGTAGCAGATTATCAGACTTTACAACCGCATCAAAATCTGCGTTTAAAGATGAAGATACACAGTTTATTACAATTAACATGTCGCAGTATCACGGAAATAAAATGGATGCAGTATCTCTTGTAGGCGATGCCGATAAAACACTGAAAGTCTTAATGGAAGAGCTTTTAAAGATTAATTATAAATCTTCTTATATAGATGAAATTAAGACAGCTAAAAATCTTTGGCAAGAGGAAATGAAAAGGCTGACAAATTATAAATACTGTGATAATTTTGAGCCATTAGTAAAGGCGAGAAATGAAAAAACCATAGATGAATTTGTTAAACTTACAGGTGGAGTGTTAACTCAAACTCAGGCATTAGGCATTATAAGAGAAAAAATTGCAAATGATGCGATAGTTGTAGGCGCTTCGGGTTCTTTGCCAGGTGATTTACAACGTATGTGGGAAACCGATGCTAGGGATACATATCATATGGAGTACGGCTATTCATGTATGGGTTATGAAATTCAGGCGGCTCTTGGTGCCAAAATGGCAAAACCAGATACGGAAGTATACTCAATGGTAGGTGACGGAAGCTTTATTATGCTTCATTCAGAGCTTACAACCTCACTTCAAGAAAACAAGAAAATTATAGTGCTGCTTTTTGATAACTGCGGTTTTGGATGTATCAATAATTTGCAAATGGGGCAGGGCATGGATAGTCTTGCAACAGAGTTTAGATACAGAACAGAAAGTGGAGCACAAGACGGCGCACTTATAGAAACCGACTTTGCAATGATTGCAAAAGGCTATGGACTAAATGCATATAGCGCTAAAAATGAGGAAGAGCTCATAAATGCAATAGAAATGGCAAGAGAAGACAATAAATCTGTACTTATAGATATAAAAGTGCTACCAAAAACCATGACAGACGGCTATGGAGCATGGTGGAATGTCGGTGTTGCATCTGTAAGTGAAATTGAAACGGTAAATAAAGCATATAACGATAAAACAGAAAACTTTAATACAGCAAGAAAATATTAATCGGAGGAAAAAAAGATGTTTGAAAACAGCAAAATTAAACTAGGAATAGCACCCATAGCTTGGACTAATGACGACATGCCAGACCTTGGTTCTGAAAACAGTTTTGAGCAGTGCATAAGTGAAGCGGCACTTGCAGGCTTTAGCGGTACAGAGGTAGGTAATAAATATCCAAGAGATGTAGAAATTTTAAAAGCACATCTTAAAATCAGAAATTTGGAGATAGCAAGTGCTTGGTTTAGCTCTTTTATACTCACAAAAGATTTTGAAGAAGTGAAAAAAGATTTCATAGCGCACAGAGATTTTTTACACGCAATGGGCGCAAAGGTAGTTGTAGTGTCTGAGCAAAGCCACAGCATTCAAGGCCAAATGGAAACACCTCTTTTTGAGAGCAAGTATGTTTTAAATGATGAAGAGTGGAAAGTGCTTGCAAGTGGACTTGAAAAACTGGGTGATTTGGCACTTGAAAAAGACATGAAACTTGTATTTCATCACCACATGGGTACAGTTGTGCAAAACGAGGATGAAATTGACAGGCTAATGACTCAAACAGACCCTGAAAAAGTATTTTTATTATACGATACAGGACACCTTTTTTACGCAGGAGTTTCACCTATTTCCATACTTGAAAAATATATGGATAGAATAAAACACGTGCATTTAAAAGACATTAGAATTAAACAAGTAGATAAAGTGCGTGAAGAGAAGCTAAGCTTTTTAAAAGGCGTAAGACTGGGTGCGTTTACAGTGCCTGGTGACGGGTGCATAGATTTTGAGCCACTATTAAAAACCCTTTCAGACAAAGGTTATGAAGGCTGGCTTTTAGTAGAAGCAGAACAAGACCCAAGCTTAGCAAATCCGTTTGAATATGCCGTAAAAGCAAGACAATATATAAGAGAGTATGCAAAAATATAGTTGCTTTAAGGATAAAATGGAGGGGTTGTATTGCTGATAGATGTTTTCCCATGGCTTAAGGATTTAAGCTTTTTGAGTATGGCAATTCGAATAGTCTTATGCATAATTTGCGGCGGTATTGTTGGGATTGAGCGTGGTATAAAGGGCAAACCCATGGGCATGAAGACGCATATTATTGTTTGCATGGGAGCTACTATTGCGATGCTCACAAATCAATTTATTGTAGAATATTTTGAAGGTTCTGACCCAGCAAGATTTGGAGCACAAGTGATAAGTGGTATCGGTTTTCTTGGTGCAGGTGCAATAATAGTCACAGGCAGACAGAAGGTTAAGGGGCTTACCACAGCCGCAGGACTTTGGACTTCTGCAACTTTGGGGCTTGCAATCGGAATTGGTTTTTACGAGCTTGCATTTTTTGGAAGCTTTATGATAATTGTGGTTGAAACCGCACTTTCTAAATTTAATACTTATATGCTTTCTCGTTCAAACATAATGAACCTATATGTAGAATTTAACGAAATTGGACATTTGAGCAAATTTATGACAAGACTGCGAGAGAGGGAGTTTAAGGTGATAGACATTGAGCTTACTGATATCAATGTTGCCACAGGTTCTTCAGTTGCCTCGCTCATGACGATAGAGGCGAAGCATGTTGTCAATGTAAACGAAGTTATTGAAACAATAAGTGATATAAAAGGCGTCAAATTCGTCGAAAAAATATAATGTTGCCGTAAAAACGGCGGAATGGAGCATGAAATGGAAAATTTAAAATATTTCGTAAACGGGGAGTACAAAAGCTCCTCCACCACAAAATTTACAGAAATTTATAATCCGAGTACTGGTGAAGTTGTAGGCATGGCACCATGCTGCACAGCAGATGAAATTACCGAAGCAATAGATGTAGCTAAAAATGCATACGAGAAATGGTCAAGGACTCCTGTAGTTAAAAGAGTGCAAGTGCTTTACAAGGTGCGTGACTTAATTGATAAATATTTAGACGAGCTTACACTGCTTGTTGCGACAGAGCATGGAAAAGTTTTAGAAGAAGCAAAGGGCGATGTCTTAAAAGCAAAAGAAGGCACAGAGCTTGCCTGCTCTGCACCGTCACTTATGATGGGTGAGTCATTAATGAATGCCTCACAAGGTTTTGATACTGTACTTTACAGAGAACCTATAGGCGTGTTTGCGGGCATTACTCCATTTAATTTCCCTGCAATGATACCTATGGGTTGGATGACACCTTTATGTATTGCAACAGGTAATACGATAGTCTTAAAAGTTTCTACAACAACTCCGAGAACAGCTTTAAGATTTGCCGAAATTTATAAGGAGGCAGGACTTCCAGACGGTGTACTAAACATAGTTACCTGTTCAAGAAATGAGGCAGAAATATTCTTAAACCATGAAGATGTAAAAGGAATTTCATTTGTTGGAAGCACAGGAGTTGGAAAACATATATACTCGGTTGCTGCGAAAAATGGTAAAAGAGTACAGGCTTTGTGCGAGGCAAAAAATCATGCGCTTGTATTAAATGATGCGGCGATAGATAGAACAGCTGCCGGTATAATAAATGCGGCATTTGGCTGTGCTGGCGAGAGATGCATGGCTCTTCCAGTAGTTGTAGTAGAAGAGCAAATTGCTGACAAACTTGTGGCAAAACTTGTAGAGCTTGCTAAAAATATAAAAGTAGGTCCTGCATATGATAAAACATCTGGCATGGGTCCTGTTGTAACTGAAAGTCAAAAACAAAGTATTTTAAAATGGATAGAAAAAGGCATAGAAGAGGGCGCTGACTTAATTCTTGACGGCAGAGAGATTACTGTTGAAAATAATGAGAACGGTTTCTACCTTGCACCGACAATCTTTGACAATGTTAGCGAAGAAATGTCTATAGGAACAAGCGAAATTTTTGGCCCTGTGCTTTGCATTAAAAGAGTGAAAAATTTTGATGAGGGTGTTAAAATAATGAATGACAATCCATTTGCAAACGGCTCTGTTATTTACACTCAAAACGGTTACTTTGCACGAGAATTTACCATGAAAACAGACGGCGGAATGGTCGGTGTCAATGTTGGTATTCCTGTGCCCATCGGAATTTTTCCGTTTAGTGGACACAAAGATTCTTTCTTTGGTGATTTACACTGCCTTGGAAAAGACGGGGTTAAGTTCTACACAGAAAGCAAATGTGTGACAAGCCACTGGTTTGATGAGGAAGAAATGAAAAACACCAAGGTAAGCACTTGGGATGGAACTATTTAATAGGTCTAGTCAATAAAATACATTTAACTAATTGGGCGGATTTTAAATCCGCCCTTTGTTAATTAGATGAATATCTAATTATAATGTTGACATATATCTAACTGTATGCTATTATGTGTTTAACGAACATCGAATGGAGTGGTTAGAGTGTTATCTAATTATAAAAAATTATGGTCAGACAAGGGATATATTAAGTTAATTATAGCAAATGTAATAAGCGCATTTGGTTCAAGTATTGACAACATTGCCTTTACATGGCTTGTTTATGAACTTACGGCAGACCCTGTGTGGATTGCGGTAATTGCAGGTGCTTCGCTTTTTCCTATGCTTGTAATGCAGTCATTCATAGCAGTGTGGGTAGAAAGACAAAATAAGAAAATTATAATGATGCTCGCCGATTTATCAGGCGCAATAATTATGGTGCTGGTGGCGGTTCTTTATCTTTCAAATTTATTAAGTCCTGTGCTACTGCTTATAATAACGCTTGTAAACGCTACAGTTGAAACCATTAGAACACCTGCAGGTGTAGCTTTTGTTCCCCATATTTTAAGTAAAGAAAATTATGAAACGGGTGTGGGACTTAACCAAAGTTCTTCACAAATTGCCACGGTGGTAGGCCTTGCCCTTACAGGTTTTATAGTTGCGACCTTGGGAATATATTTTGCATTTATTATTGATGCAGTGACTTTTGTGCTTTCGTTTTTCATCATTTCAATGATTAAACACAAAGAAGAGAAAGCTGAAAAGAGAGCAAAGGAAAAAGGAAGATTTATAAGAGAATATAAAGAGGGTTTTAAAACCTTTTTTTCAATAAAAAAAATATTTTATGTATGCATGCTTGCAATTATAATAAATTTTTTATCGGCAGCAATAAACACTTATGCGGCACTGTTTATAGGTGATTACCTAAGTCTTTCGGTAGATATTTATGCATATGCATCGGTGGCGCTGACTGTGGGTACAGTAATTGGTGGTTTACTTGCGCCTATAGTTTGTGATAAAATAAGTAGCAAGAAAGTATTTGCTTTATCTGGATTTTTTATGGCGGGAATATATGCAGTTTGGGTATTAAGCACCATGATTTTAATTGTGCCGATTAAAATATCAGTGGTATTAGGCATATGCATACTTTTTGGAATATCTTCGGGCGTGCTTAGCGTAAATGTAAGCACAAGCTTTATGAAAGCTGTGCCAAAAGAGTATCTTGCAAGAATAGCAGGAATTTTTAACTCACTGGCAACCGCTTGCGCACCTGTGGCATCATTTACACTTGCTTTTATGTCCGCATTTATCGGGGTTGACATTATATTTATAATTTTCGGGTTTGTGTGCGCAGTATATTCAGTGCTTATCTTTGTAAGCAAAAAATTTAACATCATAAACGAAGAGGAAGTAAAAAATGAAACAGAAGCTATATAGTTTTGAAATAGCAAAAGAAGTTGAAATCATGGTGTATTTGGAATTCATGGCACGCATTAAACGTGATAAAGAAAATAAGGGCTACACTGTAATTTCTTGGGCAGAAAAAATTCTAAAAGAGCATGATATGTCAAAGACTGAGGGAAAAGAGTTGCTAGACGACGCAAAGCTTTTGGGCGAGTTTTTTAATACCGTATACGAAAAATCAAAGATTGAAGATGAAACTTTAGAGAAATATTTTGGTGCGATAGTAGAAAATGAAGAGCAGTTTGAGGAAACTTCTATAACCGCAATGCTCACCATGTATTTACCGCATGTCTGCGGTGTGGTAGAATGTGATGAAAAAGCAGGCATTTACTCGGCTGCATACCATGCCTTTCTTTATAAGGGAGAAATAAACCCTGCATTTGTCGAAAGAGAAAAATTAGAGCATGTAAATAATTTTGAAAAATTTTTAGAAGAGCTTGAAAAGTCTGACCTTGAAGACGGCAAAAAATGGAAAATTTTAAGTGCTGTATCAAATTTTGAAGATTATAAACAAAAAGCTAATAATATGCTGAGTGAGGTATATGAGATATATGTTGATAATTTAAAAATGATAGAGTCTATAATTGAAAAATATAAAAAGGGTCTTGAAAATTTTTTAGAAAACGCCACAGACAAAGAATTCTTAAAATATTTTCACATGAATTTTTCTGAAGAAAAAGTACCGAAAATGTTTTTTTCTCTGGCGGTGTTTAACGGCGCTGGGATAACGGACTTAGGAAAAACTAGCATAGATAATTATATGTTTATAGGCATATTTTTCTACTATGCCTCAAGTTTAGTGAAAAATAAACCGTCTAAAAAAGAGCTGCAAAATGTAATTAAATGCTTGGGTGAGGCGAGAAAATATGAGATTGTCATGTCGCTTTTAGATTCTCCTTGCAACGGAAAAACACTTGCAGAACGCCTTGGCATAACCCCTGCAACAATTTCACATCACATAGGCGCATTGGTAAGTAGCGGAATAATTTATATAGAGAACGTGAACACTAGCACTATGAAATATTATATAAACCGTGAAAAAGTGGCAAATGCACTTGAAACTTTAAAGGAATTATTCACATAACTTTAAATTAATTTAATTGACTTTTTTTATATCTATGATATTATATATTTAAAACAAATTTTGAATTTAAAGGGGCGAAAAAATATGTATAATTTTCCAATAGGTGTACTTACCGAATCTTTTAAACTTGATATAGCAAGTGCATTAAAAAAAGCTAAAGATTTAGGGCTTGAGGGTGTGCAAATTCATGCGACAAAGGACGAAACTGCATTTGATGTACTTACACCACAAAAAACAAAAGAAATTTTGGATATGGTAAAATCAAATGGGCTTAAAGTGTCTGCACTTTGCGGTGATTTAGGTGTGGGTTTTGTTTATCCAGAAAAAAATAGCGACCTTATCGAAAAGTCTAAAAGAATTTTAGAACTTGCAAAAGAGCTTGAAACTAATATTGTTACCACTCATATAGGTGTAGTTCCTACTGATAAAAATCACCCAAGATACAAAATCATGCAAGATGCATGTGGTGAACTTTCACAGTATGCGGACAAATTAAGCGCACATTTTGCGGTAGAAACAGGTCCTGAGAGAGCGATAGTTTTAAAAGAGTTTTTAGATAGCTTAAATTCAAAAGGTGTTGCAGTAAACCTTGACCCTGCAAACTTTGTAATGGTGACAGGCGATGACCCTACAGAGGCTGTTTACACTTTAAAAGATTATATAGTGCACACTCATGCAAAAGATGGCATAAGACTTTTTGAAGCCGACCCTGAAATAGTTTATAAAATGGAAGAGTCAGAAATGCTACTTGATACATCTTTTGAGGAATTGCCACTAGGTACAGGTGGAGTTAATTTTAAAACTTATCTAAAAGCTTTAGAGGATATAGGATATAGGGGCTTCCTTACAATAGAGAGAGAAGTTGGAGATACTCCAGAAAAAGATATAATTTTAGCAAGAGATTATTTAAAATCAATAATTAACGGCTAATTTAAATTGGGAGATGAATATGAAAAAATTATTTGCGGTACTATTTGTTTTTGTTATGCTGTTTTCATTTGTTTCATGTGATGACATTGTGGGCGATAAAGTTGGAGATGCGCTTGATGTTTTAGGAGATGAAATTGGCGATGCTTTTGAAGAAGCGGGCGAAGGCCTTGAAGATGCAGCTGATGCAGTTTTAGGCGATGACGAAAAAGATGACGACGATAAAGAAGATGAATAAAATTTAATTAAAATAATAGGCAGGGTTTTAAATCTTGCCTATTTCAATTATTTATGTAGGAGTAAAAATGAAAACTTTAAGCGATTATAATATTAGATTTCATGAAATTTATGCGAAATATATTAAAAGAGAGGGCAGTGAAAAATTTTTGGAGTGGCTTGAAAAAACCGACTTTTTCACTGCACCTGCAAGCACGAAATATCACTGTGCCTGCGAAGGCGGACTTTTAATGCACAGCATAAATGTATATGAAACATTAAGAGGGAAATACTTTGAAGAAGGGGACAGTGAAGAAAGTTTTGCAATCTGCGCACTGTTTCATGATATATGCAAGGCAGAGTACTATAAAACATCTACACGAAATGTGAAAAATGAAGAAACTGGTCAATGGGAGAAAAAACCGTTTTTTATGGTAGAAGACAAGTTTCCATATGGCCATGGTGAAAAATCGGTTTTCTTAATAGAGCGTTTTATAAGGCTAAAACTTGATGAAGCAATGGCGATAAGATGGCATATGGGTGGCTTTGATGAGAGCGTGCGAGGCGGGTCTTTTGCAATTAGTCAGGCATATGATAGATACTCTTTAGCAGTTAAACTGCATCTTGCAGATTTAGAAGCCACATATTTAGTAGAAAAGGGAACATCAGAGGTGAGATGATGGCACTTTTAGAGTTTGTCGGTGTAAGTACTAAAAAATTAGGTAATATTAACTTTGTCATTGAAAAAGGGATGATAACAGGTGTCGTTTTTTGTGAAGACAGAAAGAGCTGTTTAATTTCAAACCTTATATCTGGCAATGAAAAATTAAGTGAAGGACAAGTTTTAATTGAGGGCGAAGATTTCTTTAGTGGAAAAAGCCTTGCAGAGCTTGGTGCTTCTTATGCTCAGTTTAATACAAATTTATTTAATAACTACACAGCGCTTGACAATTTAGTTTTTATAGCCCAGCTAAATGATATGAGTACAAGAAAAGCAAAGGAAGCAGCATCAAATTTGCTTTACGAACTTGGAGTTTCATATGATGCCGACTTGCCAATTAGCACACTAGATTCAGTAAATTACAGAAAACTGGTAGTGGCATCAGCTTTTATTTCAAAACAAAAGCTTGTAGTGTTTAATGAAATATTTAAAAATTTGGATGAAGAGGCAAGGTTTACTATTCAGAAGTTTTTACTAAAAAAAGTGCAAGAAGAAAATGTATCAGTAATGATTTGTGGTGATGATATAGACGATATAGAATTTTGCGATAATCTTGTTTTTTTGAGAGATAAAAAAGTTGTGGCGCAGGGCGAGAAAACTCAGCTTTTTAGAAAGTATAATTTAACTCCTATATCGTATATTAAGACCTTAGGTGGCGAAGTTTTGAGCGAAAAAATTTGCGATATATCTCAAATGCCTGAAACGATAAGAAAGCGCTGTGATAAAGAAATAGTGAGTGCAAATATAATTCTGCCAACAGTAAAAGATATTTATAATTTGCTTTTGGAGGTGGAAGATGTTAATTGATAAGTTAAATAAGAAATTTAAAAGCATAGATTTATTTTTGTTTATTAAAGATTTTGGAGATATTTGGAAATTTAGTAGTAATAAGTTAATACTACCTTTAATTGCCTTGTTTTTAGGTGTTATAGTACCACTTGTTTTTCTTTTGCTTCCATCTTTAGTACTAGGCGAGAGTGTAAATGCACTATCAAATTTAGTGCCAAAAAGTTTAGAGTTTGATGCACCACAAAAAATGCACTATATAATGGTTACAATGATTTATCCCATGGTTTTCATTTTAATTCCAGTGTTGTCATCAGCAGGCACCACCGCAACTTTGTTTGTTGGAGAGCGAAATGCTGGTACTATGGAAATTTTATTAAGAAGTAAATGTAGTTTAAGAATGATACTTAAGACAAAGCTATGCTCAGCAGTCTTATCAGCAAGTATTCCGACTTTTTTTTCAGCTGTTTCTTTTATGATAATTATATCAGTATCAAATATGATATACGGTATGCCGATGGAGCTTATAATTTTTTGGGTAATACTGCTGTTTTTTTGTGCACCTACTTTGGTAATCCTTACAGCTTTACTTACTTATAGATTTTCAAGAATTAGCAAAAGAGTATTAGATGCAGTTTTGCCTTGCTCTTACATTGTGCTTCCATTTTTAATATTAATAATGGGGCAGTATGTGGGGTTTTACCAAATTAATTGGTATGTATTATTAAGTTTAGAGATAGCTATTGTAATTATAAATTTGATAGTATATAATAAATGTATGTCAAAAGTTAATTTTGATAAATTGAATAAATATATAGGTGGAAAAATAAATGAGTAAATACACATATAAAACAAAAGGTGTATGTGCAAGATCAATTGATGTTGAGCTTGACGGAAAAACAATAAAATCAGTAGAATTTGAAGGCGGATGCCACGGCAATTTGCAGGGTGTTGCAATTCTAGCTCAGGGTATGAATGCTGATGATTTTATTAAAAAATGTCAAAACATAAAATGTGCAAGTAAACCAACATCATGTCCAGCACAACTTGCAAAAGCTTTAGAAGAAGCTATGAGTGCACAGTAAATAACTAAAAAAACCATCTAACACAGTTTGTAAAGTGTTAGATGGTTTTTTACAGTTTATCTCCATTTTTCATAGTACACAATTCATTTTGCAAATAGTATTATATTTATTATGCATGAAAAAGGCGTATAGTCTTATAACAAAAGTTATAGCACTATACGCTAATTTTTATCTGTATTTATTAATTATAGCCTGCATTTCGTCCATTTGCTTTTCCATATCGCTAACGAGTTTAAACTGATTTCTTGCTCTTACTAAATTGTGTGTGTCATATTTGGTTTTAAAATACACATCACCATTTATATAGTCTGCTAAAAATCTAATTCCAACTTCAAATGTCATTATTTTTGCACCTAAGGCTAAGGAATAAAGTTCTGTTTCTGTAAGGCTTTTTCCTGCTTGTTCTAAAAAACCTTTTGTGTAAGCTTCATACATAGGAAGGCTGAAATTTACTTTTGTAAGATCAGCTTCGTCTTCTGCTGCAGTTGTTGCACCTGCTCTTATGGAATCGCCAAAATCAAAGGCGACGGCACCCGGCATAACTGTATCTAAATCAATTACAGCAACTCTCTTGTTAGTTTCATTATCAAGTAAAACATTGCTCATCTTTGTGTCATTGTGAGTTACCTTTAGTGGAAGTCTTCCGTCATTTAGCATGTCTACAAGCACAGACATTTCATCTTTTCGCTCGGTTACAAAATAAAGTTCATTTCTAATTTCATCAAGCCTGTTTTTTGGGTTTGCTTTTACCGCAGCATCAAGTTGATTTAATCTTTCTACCGTATTATGAAAATTTGGTATAACTTCATGCAATGTGCTTGCAGGGTAATCATTTAAAAGTGAGATGAAGTCGCCAAAGGCAGCTCCAGATTCATAAAGCATATCAGGACTTGTTGCAAAATAATGGGCTGTAGTATCTTCAATATCCACAAAACATCTCCAGTAATTGCCTTCTTCATCGACATGAAAATATGTATCGTCTTTAGTGCTAATTAAAGTAATGGTTTCTCTTAACGGATTTCTACCGCAATCAAGTAGCTTTTTTGCTAAATGAGTGGTGACGTTATAAATGTTCTCCATAATTTTTTCAGGAGATTTAAAAACAAAGTGATTAATTCTTTGAATAAAAACAGGGTGTTCTGTAGTCGTAACTAAAAAAGTATCATTAATATGCCCACCCTCATGAACTTGAGCAGAGAGAATCTCTCCACTAATTTTAAACTGTGTTGCAACTTTAACTGACAAATCTGATGTAATTTTTGTACTCATAATATACTCCGTAGTTTATTTAATCATTTATTGCTACCCTTGCAATAACAGTATTGTTTGAATGAGTTATACTTAAGCTACCACTATATTCGGTAATAATTTCTGTTATATTATCAAAACTGTCTTTTTCATCACTGCTTTTCTTTTCAAATAAATTATTTAGCATGCCCCAAAGTGTTTTGTTTTTAAGTGTGTTTGAAACAGAAATCCTTGTGGCTGCAGGTTCATTATAAACCGCTTCAATAATTAATTGACGTGATGCAGGAGTAATATTTAAATGGATAAATTTATCGCTATCGTTAGATTTTTCACAGCTTTGAAGACCTATGTTTAATAGTTCGTTAATTATAAAGCAGATTTCTACCAAAGAAATATCGAACTCAGACAATGTAATATTGCTATCAAGTGTGATGTCTTTTGTTTTTGCATAAGCAACTTTTGTTGCGACAAGTGCATTAACAAACTGGTTGTCGCTGTATTGTCCTAACAGTGGCGAGCTTGCATTACTTTGTTTTGCAAGTTCTACATAAGAGCTAATTTCACGTGTTTTACCTGATCGTGCCATGTCAGAAATTCTGTCAAGTTGATAATCTAAATTTTTCTTAACAGTTTTATATGAATTAATATTTACAAACATAGTATTAAAATTATCTGCACGAACCGCAGTAATTTCGCTTTGAGCCATATTAGTTACATTTTTAACCTTGTAAACTGCCGCACCGTAAGATGAACGCAGTGAGAAAAAGACAAAGATGTATAAAATTAAACATGAGAAAAATCTTATGTCAAAAGAATTTGTAAGTAAAAGTTCATTTAAAGAACCAAGAGACACTTGTAAAGTCAAAAACTGAATAGCACAAAGAAGTATTATAGCAGGGGAGACGCCTCGTCTAAAGAAGTAATGAATTGGATTTGCCATTAATGCTATAGTAATCATAGTAAATAGCATGTAAACTGCATTTACAATAACTATGCCTGAAATGCCTGTAGCATCAAAAGGCAGTGCTGTTAGCATTTCAAAGGTGAAATCACCCACAAATACATAATTCGTAATTAAGACAAGCCCTGTTAAAAGCTTGTGTAAGATATTGTTTGATGATGCAAAAATTGAAGTTAAGAACAGGCAAAAAACATTTGTACAAACGGCAATGAAATTTGCCGCGTCAGGTGTTTGTGAAAAGCCTGATAAAATCAAATTTACCACCGCCGAAACAGTAAGTCCCGCAGCGTAAAACAGCGTAGTGGTAAGCAGTTTGAAGCGTTCCTCCAAAATTAATGCGAATGCAAAAGTATTGCAAATAAATATAACGGTTAAAAGTAGCATTGTATCTCCCCTAAATTTAAAATAGTAACTAATGTATTATAACATATAACCTAATAAAAAAACAAATTTTTTTTACAAAAAATTCAAAAAATATTATCTTTTTTTCTAAATACAAATAAAATTAGCAATAAAAACAATGTTGTAACTAGTATTTGTTGGTTAAAATTAAAATTTAAATAGAAATAAGTGGGTAAAAAGTTTAGTAAATATTCTGCACTTGGAAAAATGGTTCTAATATCAAAAATAACTGGGTGAGTTATGAATATTAAAATTATCAAAAAAGGAAAAAGCACTGAGAATATATTTCTATTAATAATTTTGCTTAATGTAATGCAAGAAAGAAAAAGTAAAGACTGCAAAATAATTAGCTTAAATATTTCAAACAGTATATTATAGCTTTCATAATTTAAAATGAACATGGGTATAAATAGTGAGATTATAGCACTTAGTGTACTAAAGAAAAATACAGGTAAAATACTATAAATTCTTGCTGTTATACTTCCAGCGTAGTTTGAAAACAAGGTGTTTGTGCCATTTATAGACATATTGCAAATTAGTGAGAGTGCAAAAAGAAATATACAAATTATTCCATTTATAAGGCTAAAACTTGATGAAAAATCTTCAGTTATTTGAATATTTTGCCCCTCAAGATTTACAAGATTAATTTCAAATGCAGTTTCCTGTGTTTTATAATAATTTATGGAGCGATTAATTTCATCAAGGCTTACTATGTCTAAGTTTTCCTCCATATAATTTTTTGCAATATACGGGGCCATTATCTCAAAAATTACATTAAATATTTCCTCGCTCACAAAGTTGTGGTACAAGTCGTTTTCATATCTTATTGTCGTGACCGAATTATTTATTCGTCCGCTTTGAATATTTTGCGAAAAATCTTGTGAAAACACATAACCCATATTTAAGTTTTGATTTTTAACTTCAGTTTCAAGTGCTTCCCTATCATCAAATAATATAAACTGATATTTATTATTATCGCTTATCTTTTCATAGAATAAGTCACTAATATCTGAGCCGTCTTCAAAGTGCAGTCCAGCTTTTATAGAGCTTTCGCCAGGGTTTAATGCAAGTTGACACACAAAAAACACAGTTATCGGAAGTGTGAAAAGACATATTAAAAACAAAGCATTGCTAAAATATCGTTTTGTATAAATAATAAAAGCTGTATTAAAAGTTTTCATTTTTGTAATCAGCCTCCATTTTTTTATTAAATAAAGCTATGCAAGAAGCAAGTAAAATTATATTTAAAATTAATATAATTAAGCTGGTTAGTGGGTGATGGTAGCTGTTTGAAAAGCCAAAAGACATGGCGTTTCTAATGTGTAAGTGTGGCGAAATTACACTTATTTTTGATATGAAAGATGGCATGAAATCTATGGGGATGAGGCCACCTGAAATGATGAAAAATAAACTGTGTAACAATAAATTTATCTGAACCGTTGCTATTTGATTTTTACTAATATTAAAAATTAAACACTGAATAAGCATGAAGAAAAGGCAGGCGTTTAATAAATATATAATGGAAATAAAGGAAAAAGCAAAATTGTTTAATGAGAATAAAACTATGAATATTAAAACATATAGCAGATAAATTAGTCCCACTTTAGTGAAATAAAGACTTAAACAAGACTTGCCACAGCTACTAATAAATTTATATATTGAATGTGAGCAGTTAAAATTTAGTTCACGAAAAAATAAAGCGCTACTTAAAAATAGAAGGAATACTGATAGGGAAATGGTATAAAACTCATTTAAAGAAACACTGTCAGTAAAATCTATATTTTCTATATTAAATACAGAAGCTCTTGATAAATAAGTGTTTACATATTCTAAATTGATTGATAGAACTGAACTTGAATTATAGTAACCTAACTCTGCAGCACGGTCAAGCACAGTGTAGACAGCACTTTGTAAATTTACCATGACATCAGATAAATTACTTGAAAAATTTGTAATTAGAAACTGCTCTATAGCTGTAGAATTTGAAATATAAATAGTAGGTGATGGGTTAATGCCTGTTAAAACGCCTGTTAAAAAACCGTTTGGAAAAATTGCGGCAGCTGCTGCTTTTCCTTCTTTAACTAGAGCTGTTGCCTCGTCCTCGCTTTCGGCGTAGTCCACGTTAAAGGTATTTTGCATATATTCGTTTTCAAGAAGCATGTTTAAAACCAGCTGTGTTTCAGGCTGGCTATCCAAATTTACTACAATGACATTAAGCCTGAGTGAATTTTCACCCAGGCTTTCATTTGCTACTGTGTATGCTGTAAAAATAGATAAGATAAGAATTGAAAATATAATGATGAGTAATACTATTTTATTTTTAATTCTTTTAATTTCATTAATCAGTACAGTGGCAAAGTAATTCATTTTTTACCATGCTCCAAACATTGATAAAATGCTTAAAAGCTCTTCCATGCTTTGGTACTGTGTTGGTTGGTTAAACCAGTCATCAGCTAAGCTGTCTTTTTTCATGGCTATATCAACTACATCACCATCAACTGTAGCAGAAATAGTAAGCTCATTTTCTGATGGAGATAAGACATCAAATGCATAGCTATCATAAGCATCAGCTAAAACAAAATTTTGTGAAGTGCCATCTACATCATAAGTTAGTGAGAAATAAGTTTCGTATCCGTATGAATTAGTAAAAACTTCACAGCTAAATACAGTGTCTTCAAATTTTGTACTTAGTATTAATGTTTGAGAATCTTGAATAAAAGAAATATGTTCTAAAATTTTGCCCTCAGGATTAAATTCAAGATATGAGCCGTCATTTCCTTCAAGCTTTACTAAACGGTCATTATATATATATGCGGTCAAAACGTCTGAGGAGAAGGTGTCTGTATCAAGTAAATCGATTTGATTTAGCAGCTCTTCCTTCATTTGCTCAGGTGTAGAAATGCCAGAATCTAAATAAAGAGTAAATGCAGGGTTATTTACAATGTTTAAAAAACTTTCGTTTGAAAAAATTTCTTCTACAAGTTTTGTTAGTGAAGTTTTAACTTTTTCTCCGTTTAAGCTAATTTTGTAACTGTCTGCAGTTATAGATATATCATTAATCGTAAGTGGCGTTTGACCAAGTTCTTCATAATTTATCTCTTCTATAATATCGCTTAAATTTTCAGTGAATATTTCTATAATTTCATCGTAAACTTCCATATCAACTGTTTCAAAAAGGTCTAGACTCTCAGTAGAACTAGCATCTATTCCGAAATTATCAGATAATAAAGAAGGAATTTCTGAACTTGCAATACCATATACCTCTTCGCCTAAAAGATATGGAATGCTGAGTGTTATATGCTCATTAGACATTAAAATTTCACCAGATATACCCATGTAGTCTGCTGCAATTTTCAGTTTGCCCTCTTCAATATCAGACTGAATTGTGGCAGTGGCTGTACCAAGTTCTCCACTGTAAGAAACATCAAGCTCTAATTCATCTTCATAAAAATCATCAAAGAAGTTTATGATAGGAAGCTCTTGTGAAATTTCTTCAGATTCTTCTGCTATTTGAGAGAAGGTGTTAATTATTGAGCTTGGAACGGGCTTTGTAAATGGATTAAATAAATATATCACTGCAAATACTGCTGCGGCAATAACTACTAAAGCAGCGGCAGAAGAAATTGCTATTATCATGCCTTTTTTGCTCTTTTTCTCTACTTGTGGAGCATAAGGAGGCATAGGTGGTTGGCTGAAATTCATTGGTGCTTGGTTATATTCAAAGTTTTGGGCAGCAGGGGCTGTTTGTTCACTTGCTACCGGCTCTTGGTTTGTTACTTCTTCTACAGCTGGAGTTTGCACCGAAAGATTTTCTTCTTTTACGGCATTATCAGTCGCAGCTAATCCGCAGTGCGGACAAAATTTTGAGTTTTCTGGTAATTGGTTTTTACAGTTGTTACAATTCATTGTTGGTAATTGCTCCTTAAAAAATTAATTTAATTGTTCATTTATTTGACTTATCTTGCCGTCATTTAAAGTAATGGATTTATTACAAATTTTAGAAACCTCTAAAATATCATGACTTGAATATATAACAGCAAGTTCTTTTGAATTTTTCAAATACTCGTTCATTTGCTCTATTGTGAAAGAGTCTAGCGCTGAAAACGGCTCATCAAGTATTAAAAGCTGTGGTTTTGCTATTAAAGCTATAGCTATACTTACTTTCTTCTTCATTCCTCCAGACAGGGTGTGCACTTTCTTTTTTAGCATTTTTTCAATTCCTAGAAAATTAGGAATTAGCAATAAAAGCTCATTAAAGGTTTTTATTTTATAAATGCCTGCAAATAGATTTAAATTATCTTTTACATTTAGGTCCTCAATAAGCATAGGTTCTTGTGGAACATAACTTATAAGTTTTTTTGCGCTTTTATCTATTTTTTTTCCATTTAATAATATTTCTCCGCTGTCAGGTTTATTCATCCCTGCTAAAATTGATAATAGTGTGGATTTGCCACTGCCGTTACTGCCTAAAAGTGCTATTTTGTCTGATGAATGTACTTCAAATGATATATTTTCAAGTGAAAAATTGCTTGAATATTTTTTATGTAAATTTGATACAGATAAAATAATACTTTTATTTGTATTTAAAACAAAGCCGCAGCTGTGGCATGCCATAGAATGTGTGTTTTCAAGCTTACAGCCACAATTTGCACAGTACATAAATCTTCTCCTAAAATAAACTACAATTTGTTATAGATACGCTAATTTACATATAAATGACTTGCATATCTAGTGAAATTATAGCATGAAAAAATAATTTTGTAAATAACTATAAATTTATATAAATTAAATTGCTTGTGGCAAGTTTTGTCTTGCCATAAGCTTCAGACCGCCCTAAAACCTACAAACACAAAAAAATAAGCCAGCTTGGCTTATTTTTGTTGCTTCCTGCGTCACAAAAACTTGCAAATTTTCCTCATATACCTTTGTATTACTCGGTTATTTGCAAAAATTTGTTCCTTGTCTTGCAGATTTTTGGACAGTCTGGCATCGTGCACAAAAAAGTGAGACTTTTTTGACACGCTGAAACTTGTGGCAAGTTTTGTCTTGCCACAAGTTTTCAAACATTTATTTAGTATTTTCTTCACACCAACGTCGTAGGTCTTTTACAGCATCAATTTTTGGAATTACAGCATTGGTTTTAGGATCTATTCTAGTGCGAATACTGGTTGGAAAAGTGTCGTAAAGTGGTGGTGGGTTAAATTCTGTACTGTTTTTAATTAAATTATCAACTTTAATAATCAAAACAATTACTCCTTTTTAATTTACTTCAAGTTTATTTTTTCCTAAATTAGAGTAAAAATTAAAAAAATATATGGCAATGTGCTATTAGTTTGTAAATTTTAATTGACGTAAAAGCTTAAATGATATAAAATAGTATAGTTAAATAAATTATGAGGTGACTTAAGTTGAATTTTGGTAATTTTAAATTTAAAATAGATTTTTCAAGAAGCAATATAATCAAAGCTGTTTTTGGATTTGTAATTTTAATCTTTTTGCTAATTGCATATAATTTTGGAACAGAAAATGCTTTTGGTCTTACAGATTTGATTTATGAGCAAGAAGAACTTTTATTAAATACAAATAACTCTCAAAGCTTTCCTATTGAAAGTATTGAGGAAATAAATGTTGATTGGAAACATGGTGATATTGAAGTTTCATTAATCGCTGGAACACAAATTGTTATTACAGAAATGACAGAAGAGGGAATTTTGCCAGCTGACATGATGTATGTTCAAGATAAATATGGAACGATAGATATAGACTGGTGCGAAAAGTCATCTGCTACATCTGCAAAAACTACAAAAAAACTTATAATATCTATTCCGACTGATTCGCTGGTTTCAAAAATAGATATAAATAGTGATATAGGAAATTTAGTTTATAAAGATTTACTTGGAATTGATGTGGATATTAATTTAGCAACTGGAAATATTGATATGCAAAACGCAAGTGGCGAGGAAATGTCTATCAGCTCATATTCAGGCGATGTATCACTTAGCTCACTACAAACTGAAAGTTTAAGCATAACTGCTAATTCTGGTAAATTAATTGCAGACAATGTAAAATCTACTTCAATTTATGCAAGAACAGGGGAGCAGGATGTTGTGATTAACGGCAGTTTTGAAAGCTCGTCTGTATCAAGTACTAATGGAAATGTAAATTTTACAAACACAGGGGCAGTTAAAGAGCTTAATGCATATTCAATTTTTGGCGATGTAAATGTTTTTGTTGCGGATAATGAAGGATTCTTCTTCCAAGACGGCAGCACCTTTGGAGAGAGCACTGTAGAAGGTTTTGAATTTAGTGAATCGGAAAACGGACGATTTTATAAATCAGATGAGTTTGAAAATATAATAAAAATTACTAGCACAGATGGCGATATAACTCTTACTAAAATTGCATAAGAAAAAACTCAGGTAATACTTTGCCTGAGTTTTTTAATATAGTATAAAATTCATATAATAAAAAATCTCACCGAAAGTTAATTCGATGAGATTTTTTATTTATTATGAGGTGTGAAAAATCACAAACTTGAACTTAAAATTATTTGTTAAGTGGCATTGTAACGCCACCGATGTTGATGTAACATACATTTTTCTCTACTGAGTTAAAAGACATAGAATCTTTTGCTTGTGATGCATTTCTATTTGAAGATTTTGCATTGCGTCTTTTTGATGTTAAAATTGATTGTGGTTTATTTGTAAACATAATTGTTCTCCTTAATTTGGTTATTTGCAGTTCATATCGAATTTTAAATATGAATGCTTATTGGAATTTAACTAGTGGCATTGCAACTCCGCCGATAGTGATTTCGTATGAGCTAACTTGAATGTTAGGTGCACCGTCTCTTTTAGAATCTGCACCGAATGCACTGCGAGTTACCATTTTTGAACTCTTCATTTTTTTCTCTTGTTTGTTTAGTCTGTTAAACATAATTATTATCCTCCATAATTTGTTACATATATATTTTAGTGTCTTACACTGAGTTTTTGAAAATGAATGCTTATTGGAATTTAACCAATGGCATTGCAACTCCGCCGATAGTAATCTCGTATGAGCTAACTTGAATGTCAGGTGCACCGTCTCTTTTAAAATCTGCACCGAAGGCATTGCGAGTTACCACTTTAGAGCTCTTCATTTTCTTTGTTTCTTTGTTTAGTCTGTTAAACATAATTATTGTCCTCGCTTCCTTTTATTTGTTAGGTCTGTTTCGACCTTGACTATATTATATGCTAAGTTTATAAATTTGTCAATACTTTTTCTAAAAATTTTTTTAGAAAATTTATGTTTATTTATAAACATGCATAAACAACAAATTAGAGAATTAAATTATGGTTAAAACGACGAATAAATTTAGATTTAACTTGTAAATCTGCAATTATATTTACTTTTAATGCAAAATTCGTATAAATATTTATAAATTTATAACATTATATTAACATAAATTTTACGTAGAACGCATAAAATTCAAAAAAACACTAAAATTTATCGTATCCTGGATTAAAGGCGTAGAAATTCTTTTCATTTAGCCTATCGGTTAAAATTCTTAATCCCTCACCAAATCTTTGATAATGCACGACTTCTCGCTCTCTTAAAAAACGTATTGGGTCCAAAACATCGGGATCGTCACAAAATCGTAGTATATTATCATAAGAAAGCCTAGCCTTTTGCTCAGCGGCTAAGTCTTCTGTTATGTCTGCTATTGTGTCGCCTGTAACAGCGAGTGCTGCAGCTGAAAATGCGCTTCCGCTTGCAGCTTGGGGATACACAGCTGTTGTATGGTCAACAAAGTAATCTTCAAAACCTTGCTCACGTACTTCTTCGGGAGTTAAATTTTTTGTAAGTTGATATACTATGGTGCCTACCATTTCAAGGTGCCCAAGCTCCTCTGTGCCAATATCGGTTAAAATTGCCTTAAGTTCAGGGTAAGGCATAGTATAGCGTTGGCTTAAATATCTAAGAGAAGCTCCAATTTCTCCATGAGGACCTCCGTACTGAGTCATTATAATTTTTGCAAGCTTTGCATTTGGTGTTTTAATTTTAACAGGATATTGCAGTCTTTTTTCATAAACCCACATCAGTCATTTGCCTCCTCTTCCCATGGCCACGGCCCATTTACCCATTGCCATCTGCTCATTTGGTTTGAGCGTAAATTAATTGAACCGTATTTACTCTCATATTCAGCGGTAAGTGTTTTTATATTGTTATGGTATTCATCAAGTTTTTTTGCAGCCTCGCAGTTATTCGGGTGAGAGTCTAAAAATAAATGTAGTTCCCAAGCCGCAAAAGAATATGCATCAATACGTCGTTTAAGAAGCTCTTGTTCACTCATTTTTGCATGCCGCCTCCTCTTAAGAATGGTTTGTCAAGACATGGGAAAATTGTTCCAGTTTTATAACCGTCAAGCACTTGGTAAACTTCATCCCACTGTTGAAATGGAATGTAAGACATTGCAGGTACGACAATATCAGGCAGTGCGGTAGGGTCTTTTGAGGTACAAAACGCTGCATTTAAAGTGTTATCCACAACAGTTCTCCTTTCAATTATATATATACAAATTATCAGGAAAAAAACCTATATAATAGTATAGAAGATTTTTTACCTAATTAAATGAATACTATATACTATGAAATTGTGTTAAAATATGACATAAAAAAATAAATTTTATCATTTACTAAGTTTAAAATGACAGTTAAGTTAAAAATGATTGCAAAAACATATGCTTTATGATAAAATTTATAAAATAATGAAAAATATATAAATTCATCTTTTAATAGAAAGGATTGCACTTATGTTTCAAATAAAAACAAAAAAAATATTAAATCCAACAGTTACACTTATGAAAGTTTATGCTCCTTTAATTGCAAAAAAGGCAGAACCTGGTCAGTTTATTATTTTAAGAGTAGACGATGAAGGCGAGCGTATTCCGCTTACTATTGCTGATTTTGACAGGGAAGAGGGCTTGATTACAATAATTTATCAAATAGTAGGTGCTACAACACAACGACTAAATGCGTTAAACGAAGGCGAATATATTAAAGATTTTGTAGGACCACTAGGAGTTGCCTCACATGTTGACGGACTTAAAAAAGTTGCAGTTGTAGGCGGAGGTGTTGGATGTGCAATTGCATATCCTGTTGCAAAAAAACTGCATCAAAATGGCACGGTAGTACATAGTGTTGTAGGTTTTAGAAATAAAGATCTTGTAATACTTGAAGATGAGTTTAAAAATGTTAGTGATGAGCTTTTAATGATGACAGATGATGGAAGTTATGGACAAAAAGGTCTTGTTACTACTGCACTTGAAGAACTTATTAAAAAAGGAAATGAATATGATGAAGTAATTGCAATAGGTCCACTTATCATGATGAAATTTGTAGCACAGCTTACAAAAAAATACAATATAAAAACTATGGTTAGCATGAACCCTGTTATGATAGATGGCACGGGCATGTGTGGCGGTTGCAGACTGACTGTTGGCGGGCAAACAAAATTTGCCTGTGTTGATGGACCTGATTTTGATGGTCACTTAGTAGATTTTGATGAGGCAATGCAAAGAAGTGCAATGTACAAAGATTTTGAAAAAGAATCTCATGACGAAACATGTAATTTATTAAATCAGGCGGATTAATAGGAGGTAAGAATATGGCAAATATGTCACTTAAGAAAAATACTATGCAAGAGCAAGACCCAAATGTAAGAAATGGTAATTTCCTTGAAGTTAGTTTAGGTTATACTAAAGAACAGGCAATAGATGAAGCACAAAGATGCATTAACTGCAAAAACAAACCATGTGTTGCAGGATGTCCTGTTGAAATTGATATACCAGAGTTTATTTCTCATGTTGCAAAAGGCGATTTTGATATGGCTTATGACAGTATTGCAAAGTCAAGTTCACTTCCTGCTGTTTGTGGTAGAGTATGTCCTCAAGAAACACAGTGTGAAGAAAGATGTGTAAGAGGAATTAAGGGAGAGCCTGTTGGAATAGGCAGAATTGAGCGCTTTGTTGCTGATTATAAACTGGCAAAAGAGAAAGAAGATGCAAAAAAGCCTGCATCAAATGGCCATAAGGTAGCAGTTATAGGTTCAGGTCCTGCGGGCCTTACTTGTGCAGGTGACCTTGCCAAAAAAGGTTATGAAGTGACGGTGTTTGAAGCGCTGCACTCTGCAGGTGGTGTTTTGGTATATGGCATACCAGAATTTAGACTGCCAAAAGCTATTGTGCAAAAAGAAATTGATGCACTAAAAGCTTTGGGTGTAAAGCTTGAAACCAACATGGTTATAGGCAAAATTTTATCAATAGATGAACTTATGGATGAGCAAGGTTTTGAATCTGTGTTTATAGGCTCAGGTGCTGGTCTTCCTAAATTTATGAATATACCTGGTGAAAATCTAAACGGAGTGTATTCTGCAAATGAATTTTTAACAAGGGTTAATCTTATGAAGTCTTATAAGGATACTTCACACACACCTATACAAGATGCGAAAAAAGTAGCTGTTGTGGGCGGTGGTAATGTTGCAATGGATGCGGCAAGATGTGCAAAAAGACTTGGTGCTAAAGATGTTTACATAGTATATAGACGCTCAGAAGATGAACTTCCTGCAAGACTTGAAGAAATACATCACGCAAAAGAAGAGGGGATAGAGTTTAAACTTTTAAATAATCCTACTGAAATTTTAAGCGATGAGAAAATGCATGTAAAAGGCATGAAATGTGTTGAAATGACCTTGGGTGAGCCTGATGAATCAGGAAGGCGCCGCCCTGTTGTAAAAGAAAATTCAGAGTTTACACTTGATGTGGACTGTGTAATTATGTCCATAGGTACATCTCCAAATCCTCTAATTAAGTCTACAACAAACGGCCTTGAAACACAGCGCTGGGGTGGAATTATTACAGATGATGATGGCAAAACATCAAGAGAAGGTGTATATGCAGGTGGAGATGCTGTAACAGGTGCGGCAACGGTAATACTTGCAATGGGCGCTGGAAAAACAGCGGCAAAAGCCATTGACGAATATATTAAAAGTAAAAATTGAGGTGTGAAAAATGTTTTTGACAATAGCCGGAAAACTAGGTAGCGGAAAATCTACGGTTTGCAAAATTTTGGAAGAAGAATGCGGATATACTATATATTCTACTGGTAAAGTGCAAAGGAAACTTGCAAAAGAAATGGGTATAAGCACTTTAGAACTTAATGAGTGGATGAAAAACAAACCTGGATATGACCATGTTATTGATGATGAAGTTGTAAAAATTTCCAAGGAATCTGAGGGCTCTGACATAGTGTTTGACTCAAGAATGGCATTCCATTTTGTGGAAAATTCATATAAAATTTTTATGATAATTGACCCTATGGAAGCGGCAAACAGGGTAATGCTTGACTCAAGAGGTAGTGTTGAAAGTTATAAAAATGCAGATGAAGCAAAAGATAAACTTTTAGAGCGTGCAGAACTTGAAAATTCACGCTTTAAAAATATTTATAAGGTGGATAATTTTGATTACAATAATTACAATTTAATAGTAGACACAACATGGTGTCCGGCAAGCGATGTGGCAAATGTTATAAAAGAGAATATTTGCGAAAATGCGGAAGGGTTAAAGATTTGCATTTCGCCAAAAACTTTAATTCCAACTAAAGCAGTTGAAAGTGCGAAAGATGATGATGTAAGTCAAATTGAGATATGTGTTAAAAATCATTACCACTATGTAGTAAAAGGGCATAGACTTTTGTGCGAGGCTTTGAAAAACAATCAAAAATATCTTAATGTAAAGCTTGTAGAAAATGCCGATGTAAGCGGTCTTTGCATTGAAGAGCTAAGAAAATACGAAAGTCTTGGCGGATTTGTATATAAAAGCAGACCGTAAGCTTATAAGACTAAGTTAATAAAAAAATAAAAGGCCGCTCTAGCTTGAGCGACCTTTTGCTTTTATCAGTCAGCATTTATTTTAATAAATTTAATCTGAACATATATTGTAATAATATTTATTAAAACACCGATACCTAGCATTATTTGTGGCGACAACATGATTAGATAGTTTTGCTCTGGTAAAAATGAGGCGCCTGAGCCAAGTATGCCAAAGACTACTATTATAATACCGACAAGTCCTATTACAAGTCGACTTTTTGCTACGCCAAATACGAACATTGTAAACAGTGATATTGCCCCGTATATCAGTCCAAAAGACAGGGATAAGGCGTAAATTTCAAGGTCGAAAGTTTCTGTCAGGTTAAAAGTATAAGTTAAAAAGTTTACGGTTAACGAAATTATTAAAAACGCAAATATGCCTATATAAGTTAAGATGTATTTTGATAAAATTATGTCCGACTTTTTGTATGGCATCATGCTTGCGAGTTTACTCCATTTTGATTTTTCGTCTGTATCGAGAGAACTAATAGAAATAGCAACCCCATAAAAAACTACTAGCATTACCATAAAACTGTTGCCTGAAATGGACATGAGTGTAGCAATTAGTAAGAAAGATGCATACTGTTTTGTAATGCAGTAAATGTCTTTTAAAATTAAAGCTTTCATAGTCTACCTCCTAGATAAGTAAAGTATTATATCCTCTAAACTTGTGTACTCTGTAGTAAAGGTTTTGGGGATTTTGTTTTTATATATCAGCGCTTCAAAACCATAACTTGTTTTTTTATGACTTACCACCGAATTTTCTGATAGTGCGTTAAACTCGTCGGTATTGAGTTTTATAAGTGCATAGTTTGCTAAAATTTCGTCCTTTTCATCAAATAAAACAAGCTCTCCATTATGGACGAAAGCGATGTAATCACAAATTTTTTCAAGGTCTGTGACTATGTGAGATGACATGAGTATAGAGTTTTCCTCATCTCTTGTAAACTCGTTAAAAATATCCAAAATTTCGTCACGCACCATGGGGTCTAAGCCGCTTGTTGCTTCGTCTAAAATTAAAAGTTTAGCGCTGTGTGACATAGATACTGCTATAGAAAGTTTCATTTTCATACCACGAGAGAAATCACCTACTTTTTTATCGGAGGGTAGATGAAATTTTTGTATGAGTTTGTAAAAATATTCGCTGTCCCATTTTGTGAAAGTCTTTGCCATTATTTTTTCAATTTTGATAATATTCAGAACAGGCGGAAAGTAACACTCATCCAAAACTATGCCTATATTCTGTTTTAAGTCAGTAAATGATGGGGAAGTGTTATCAAGCCCTAAAACAGAAATTTCACCGCTGTCCCTTGAAATAACATTCATTATAAGGTTTATTATTGTGGTTTTTCCTGCTCCGTTTTCACCCACAAGACCTACAATGGTTCCTTTTGGTAAAGTAAAATTTATGTTTGAGAGTTTAAATTTATCATAAGTTTTGTTTAAATTTTTAATTTCTATGCTATTCATAATTAGTTGTCCTCCTGTAAAATAAGCTTTACCATTTCTAAAACTTCGTCAGATGTAAGATTGCAAGCTTTAGATAGTTGAGAGATTTTTTCAATATGTGCTTCAATGTCTTTTAGGTAGGCTTCTCTTATAATTTCGGTGTTTTTCTCCGCAACAAATGAGCCTTTTCCGGCAAGTGAGTGTATATATCCGTCACGCTCAAGCTCTTCATATGCCCTTTTGGTGGTGATGACACTTATGCGCAAATCTTTCGCTAAATTTCTGATAGAGGGCAAAGCTTCGCCAGCTTTTAACCCGTTTGATACGATAAGTGTTTTTATTTGATTGTAAATTTGCTCATAAATTGGAATGTTTGCTGAGTTGCTTATTATGATATTCATCATTACCTCCCCATATTAGAATGCGCAGTGTATACTCTGTAGTTAAAGTATATATCCAATATACACAGTTGTCAAGAGAAAAAGACAGTTTTAGAAAAATAAATTTCTAAAACTGTCTTTTGGCTGTTATAAGAATACATGAAAATTGTTTGACATAATATGTAGTAATTTGTATAGCAAAAACTCTCCATTCTCAACTTTCAACTCTAAACTAAAATAAATTTCTCCACCGCTTTTGCAAATCCAAAGTCATCGCAGTTTTCTGTTATATGCTTTGCGGCATCTTTTGCGCTTTGGTTTGCATTTCCCATTGCGACAGATGTTCCTGCAAAATCTAGCATGCTTATGTCATTGCCATTGTCACCAATAGCCATTACATTTTCTGAGTTTATATTTAAATAGTCGCATAAAAATCTAAGGGCATAGCCTTTTGAGGCGTGCTTGTCATTAATTTCCAAATTATCATAATCGGAATAGGTGATAGTGATATCGTGAAACTGTGATAATCTTAAAATGATTTCTTCTCTTAAATTTTCAGGAATAAAGGGCATGTTAATTTTTGGAGGCAAGCAGTTTAAATCATCAATTCCTTGCTTTAAACTGTCTATATAAGTGTAATTTTTACCTAAAAAATGATGCTTCCTTTCGGGTATGCCATAGTTTTTAATTGCCTCGCTCAAATTTCTTTCTTTAGTCGTAGGCTGGCCGTTTAGATAGTACTCTAGGTAAAGTGGGTACTCGCAAAGTATTTCTTCAATTGCTAGCGCGGTTTCACGCTTTAGTAAAGCTTCATGGAGTATTTCCTTATTCTCAAGTTTATAAACAGAGCCACCATTTGCTGTTATAGCATATTTAATCCCATCAATTTCAAGCACGTCTTTAGGTATATAACTTACAATTCGTCCTGTGCTAGGCACTAAAATAACGCCTTTTTCACGCGCTTTAATTAAAGCTTCTCTGTTTTCACTTGGCAAATATTTGTGATCTATAATACTGGTGCCGTCAAGGTCAAAGGCAAGTAGTTTGATGTCCATAAATAACTCCTTTTTCTTGTAAAATACTTAATAATATGATAAGATGATAATAACATAAATTTGCCTCTTAAACAAGGGTTACATTATGCAAAAAACTCTTGACTTAATGTGTTGTTTGTGGTATCATATTACAGCCGCATACCATAGGCTTTAAGTGACTTAGTCCGCCAAACGGTAGCGAGATTATAGAAAAGGCAGGCAAAAATATGTTTGCAATTATTGAAACAGGCGGTAAGCAATACAAAGTGCAAAATGGCGATGTCATTTACATTGAAAAACTTACAGCAGAAGTTGACGAAACAATTAATTTCCCAGTAGTAGCTGTATTCGGCGAAGAGGGAACAAAAGTTGGCACACCTTTAGTAGAGGGCGCAACTGTAGCAGCTAAAGTACTTAAAAACGGTAAAGCAAAGAAAATTACAGTTTTCACTTACAAAGCAAAAAAAGGTTCAAAAAGAAAAATGGGACACAGACAACCATATACAAAGGTTCAAATTGAAGCAATAAACGCATAATGATTTATGCAGATTTTTTAACCTTACCACAGGGTGAGCTTATAGGGTTTAGAATTGCAGGACATTCAGGTTTTGGAGAAATTGGCACAGATATAGTTTGTGCGGCGGTATCGTCGGCATTTTATATGGCAATTAACACTTTAACTGATGTAATGAATATAACCCCGCTTTCTTTAAGAGTGGACGAGGGAGAGGCTTTTTTTAGAATTGAAAATAAGGACGAGCCCATTTGTAGGCAAGTTTTAACAGGTTTAAAACTTCACTTGCAAAATTTAGAAGAACAATATCAAGATTACATTCATGTAAGTTATTTGGAGGTGTAAAAGATGCTTAAAATTAATATTCAACTATTCGCTCACAAAAAGGGTGTTGGTTCAACAAAAAATGGACGTGACTCAGAGTCAAAAAGACTTGGCGTTAAAAGAGCAGACGGACAATTTGTTTTAGCAGGTAACATCCTAGTAAAACAACGTGGAACACACATTCACCCAGGCAACAACGTAGGCAGAGGTTCTGATGATTCTCTATTCGCACTTGTTGATGGCAAAGTGAAATTCGAGCGTATGGGACGTGACCGTAAAAAAGTTAGCGTTTATACAGTAGAGCAATAATTTTATAAAATTCTACCCGCTTTTTAAGCGGGTAATTTTTTTGTTGAATTTTTTGCTTTACCATAGTATAATTAAATCTATTATTGATATATTGGGGTGAATGAATGTCAAAATATTTAATAGCACATGATCTTGGTACAACAGGCAATAAGGCAACTTTATTTGACACTGATGGTAATTTGATTAAAAGTGTAGTAGCAGCATACGACACAAATTTTTTCAACAGTACATGGGCAGAGCAAAATCCTGATGACTGGGTGAAAGCTGTGTATGAAACCAATAAGATTTTACTTGACGGTGTAGATGCATCTAAAGTATGCGCACTTGCATTTAGTGGCCAAATGATGGGCTGTGTTGTTGTTGATAAAAACGGAAATCATTTAAGGCCTGCAATCATTTGGGCAGACCAAAGAAGTATTAAAGAAGAAAAGTTTATACGAGATAAAATTGATGAAAAAGAGTTTTATAAAATTACAGGTCATAAAATTAGCGCTTCTTATAGTATTGAGAAGCTTATGTGGATTAAAAATAATGAACCTGAAATTTTTAGCAAGACCTATAAAATGCTTCAACCTAAAGACTATGTAATTCATAAATTAACAGGAGAGTTTGTTACAGATTTTTCAGATGCCTCTGGAACAAATGTGTTTGACCTTAACTCCTTTACGTGGTCGGACAAAATTCTTGACATTGTTGATATAGACAAATCTTTGCTTCCAGAACTTTTCGAGTCAACACATATTGCAGGCGTAGTTGATGAAGAAATAGCTAAAATAAGTAATTTACCTGTTGGTACAAAAATAGTCATAGGCGGTGGAGATGGAGTGTGTGCTGCAGTGGGTGCAGGCTCTGTAAAGGAAGATGTATTTTTCAACTATCTCGGTTCTTCATCATGGATTGCATACACAAGCAAAACTCCTGTGTATGATGAAAAAATGCGTACCTATAACTGGGCACATCTAATAAAAGGTTATGTCACACCAAACGGCACCATGCAAGCGGCAGGAAATTCTTATAATTTTCTTAAAGAGCTGTTTTATGAAAATCAAGAGAATATCTATGAAAAACTTGATGAGGGTATACGTTCGTCAAAAATAGGCGCAAATGGGCTGATATATTTACCATATCTTTTAGGTGAAAGAAGTCCACGTTGGAATAGCCTTGCAAGAGGTGCGTATATTGGTATGAAAATGGAGCATAAAAAAGGTGACTTTATTCGAAGCGGAGTAGAGGGCGTACTTATGAATTTATGCCTTATACTAGATATATTTAGAAAAGGTCAAGATGTTAAGTCTATAAATGTAATAGGTGGACTTTCACAAAGTGGAGAGATATGCAAAATTCTTTCGAATATTTACGGTGTAAATGCCCACAGGTTAAATTATCTTGAAGAAGCAACCTCTATAGGCGCTGCTGTTTGTGCAGGTGTTGGTGCTGGCGTTCTTTCCGACTTTTTAGAAATAGATAAATTTATTAAAGTTGACAGCGTTACAGAGTTTAGCGTAGAAAATAACAATAAATATGACGCTGTAAAAGAAGTATTTGATAAGTCGTATTATTCTCTGATTGAGATATACGAAAAATTAGATAAAATTTAAAAATGAATGGAGTAATTAAAATGAAATTAACTGTACAAGAACTTGCAAAAATGATTGACCAAACAATACTTAAGGCTTTTGCAACACATGAAGATTTAAGAAAGCACTGCGAAACTGCTAAGGAGTATAACTTTAAAACTGTTGCAATAAACAATGCGCCAGTACCATTTTGTAAAGAAGTGCTAAAAGGTAGTGACGTTATTTGTGATGCGGCTGTAGGCTTTCCACTTGGCCAATCAACAATAGAAACAAAAGTTTTTGAAACTATAGATGTAATTGAAAAAGGCGCTATGGAAGTTGACTATGTTATAAATGTGGGCGAACTTAAAAGCGGAAATTTTGAGTATATTGAAGAAGAGATGACAAGAATAGTAGCTGAGTGCAAGAAAAGAAATATCACAAGCAAAGTTATACTTGAAACTTGCTATTTAACAGATGATGAAAAAAGAAAAGTTTGTGAAATTGCACTTAAAGTAAAACCTGACTTTGTTAAAACATCAACAGGTTTTGGCACAGGCGGTGCAACTATTGAAGATGTAAAGCTTATGAAATCTGTAGTAGGCGATGAAATAAAAATTAAGGCATCAGGTGGAGTTAGAACAGTTGAAGATGCGCTTAAATTTATCGAAGCAGGCGTTTCAAGAATAGGTACAAGTAATGGTGTAGAAATTATTGAAGCATATAAGAAAATGATTTAATCTGTAAAAATAAAATAGCTTACTATAAATTTATTTAACGTTTATAGTAAGCTGTTTTTTTATTCAATTTTAAGGTCTTCGTCTTTTATAAGTCCGCATTTTTTAAATGGCAATGTAATCAGTAGGGTTAAAACGGCTGGTAAAATGAAATGCATAAGTAAGATAAGCATTAAATTTGTTAAAAAGTCATTACTCGCCATTGCTGAAAATGCACCGAACTGCCCTACAAGTCCGCTAGTACCCATGCCGGCACCCGTAGCGGTATTTGTCATATGGAAAACGGATGTTGAGATAGGCCCCAGTATAGCAGATACTATAATTGTTGGAAGCCAAATTATTGGCTTTCGCATAATATTTGCAAATTGTAGCATAGACGTTCCAATACCCTGTGACAAAAGTCCGCCGACTCCATTTGACTTAAAACTCATCACAGCAAAACCCACCATTTGCACTGAGCAACCAACTACAGCGGCACCTGCTGCAAGCCCACTTAAATCAAGCATAATACAAAGTGCTGCAGAGCTTATTGGAGCAGTTAGTGTCATTCCAACGATTACAGCGACCAAAATTCCCATGGGAATAGGGGATAGAGTGGTGGCAGAATTTATCAAAGTGCCAAGACCTGTCATTAAAGCTGATATGCCAGGACCCACCAAATTTGCTATAAGACAACCAGATATTATTGTGACAAGTGGCGTGACAACTATGTCGAGTTTAGTTTTTTTAGAAACCAAACCTCCAATTTCACCGCCTATAATTGCGGCTACAAATGCACCAACAGGACCGCCTACACTGTACCCAAAAGCACCACAAATACCACCTGATAGCATTACGAGTGGGCTTGATTTTAAACCTAAACAAATTGCGCTGCCAATAACCGCACCAACTACAGGTGATGAAGCAGAGGCAATGGCTGAAAATTCTGACAAAAAGCCAAGGTAGGGGATAAGTGATAACTGAGATAGTATGAGGCCTATGATTAGTGATGAGAATAAACCGAGTGCCATAAAACTCATGGCATCAATAAAGTAACGCTTAAAATAATGTGAAACTATTTTTTTCATATTAAGTCACCTTTGTAAAATTATAGGGGAGGGTTTTCACTCCCTCCCCTTAATTAAGTATATTTAAATTATACAACACCTTGTGAAAGCATTGTGTCTGCAACTTTTATAAATCCTGCTATGTTAGAACCTACTACGTAGTTTTTATCATAACCGTATTTTTTAGAAGCTTCATCTGCTTGTGTGAAGATGTTTTCCATGATGTCTTTAAGTCTTTTATCAACTTCTTCAAATGTCCAAGAAAGTCTTAGGCTGTTTTGGCTCATTTCAAGTGCTGATGTAGAAACACCGCCAGCATTAGCAGCTTTACCAGGTCCAAAAAGAACTCCGCCGTTTAAGAATACTTCTGTAGCTTCTAAAGTAGATGGCATGTTAGCACCCTCTGCAACAGCAATTACGCCGTTCTTAACAAGTGTTTTTGCATCTTCTTCATCAAGCTCATTTTGAGTAGCGCAAGGAAGTGCAACGTCGCACTTAACAGTCCAAACGCCTTTACCTTCGTGATACTCTGAGTTTGGTCTATATGCTTTATAAGCTGTAAGTCTTTCTCTTTTAACTTCTTTAATTTCTTTAATTGCAT
>CAYJJB010000003.1:0-21374 GCA_964370405.1 uncultured Eubacteriales bacterium
TTGACATGGTAATTGCGAATATGATGCTCCATCACGTGCCAAATTTAGAAAAAGCATTGTATGAAGTCAAACGAGTATTAAAAAAGCACGGTAAGTTCTACTGTGCAACATTTGGTGAAAACGGAATTACAGAATATATAGAATCGCTTATTAAAAATTCAAATTTGAAATCACAGCAAAACAAGGAGTTTACTCTACAAAACGGAGAGGAAAAGCTCAAAAAATATTTTAAAAGTACAAAAATGCGAAGATATGAAGATTCATTAGAAGTCACACAAACACAAGATTTAGTGGACTACATAGTTTCAATGGAGAGTTTTGTGGATATACAAAGCTGTAAAGTTCAAAAGCTTTATGAAGTTCTTGAAAGTAAAAAAGTAGGAGGGAAAATTTTCGTGCCAAAGGATTATGGAATGTTTATAAGTGAAAGGTGAGCGAAAATGAAATTTGAAGAATGCGGAAAGTAGAAGAATATATCGAATTATTAAAGCCAAAGGTGGAGGCACTGTTTAAAGGCGATGCCACAGGGCATGACACCACTCATTTAGAGAGAACTATGAAACTCGCCCTGCATATTTCAAGTAAAGAGGGTGGCGACAGGGTGCTTGTCGGAATATCGGCGTACCTTCATGACATCCACAGGATAATGCAAAGCAGTTTAGGCAGATTTGTAGAGCCTGCGGAGTCTATACCGACTATAAGAGAGCTTATTTCTGATTTGGATTTATCAGACGATGACAAGGACGAAATTTGTAATGTGATTAAAAATCATGAAAACTACAACTGGAATAAAGGCAATGAGGAAAATTCAATAAACTGTCATATAGTACAAGATGCGGATAATTTGGATGCCTTGGGAGCTATAGGTATAATAAGAACTTTTGTTTACGGCGCAAGCGTAGGATGGCCTATGTATGATGAAACAAAAGAGCTAGAACCTAAGGGTGATTATGTAGAGGGCGATAAAACCGACCCGTCGGCGGTGCACCATTTTTACAGCAAAATTTTCAAGCTTGCAGAGCATATGAACACCGCAACGGCAACAGAAATGGCAACAGAAAAAATTGCATTTACAAAAGACTTTATAAAAAGATTTATAGCCGAATGGAGCGGCGAATTTTAAATAAAAAAACAAAGGAGAAAAATAAAATGATTTACAGAAAAGTAGGAAGAATTAAAGAGGAAATATCGCTAATGGGACTTGGTTGCTGGAATTTTGGTGGTAACTGGGACAATACTAGTGACGAAAATTCGATAAACATCGTTCATAAGGCGATTGATTTGGGTGTTAATTTCTTTGACGTTGCACCAATTTATGGCAATGGTGTGTCAGAAACTGTTTTGGGTAAGGCAGTAAAAGGCAAGAGAGATAAGGTTTTAATTGCTTCAAAAGCAGGACTAGTTTGGGACGAAAACGGTGCTGTTACAAATAATCTTTCAAAAAAAAGCATGTTAAAGGAAATTGACGATAGCCTTATGCGTCTAGGTGTTGATTATATTGACTTATATCAAATGCACTGGCCTGATCCTTCGACTTCTTTAGAAGAAACAGCGGATGCATTAAATGAAATAAAAAAAGCTGGTAAAATTAGATACATAGGACTTACAAATTTTTCTGCAAAAGACATTAAAAAACTTATGACTTTAACAGAAATTGACTCTCAACAAGGGTTATATAATATGCTTGAGAGAAACCCTAAAACTTATCATGCAATCACTTTGGACTATAGAACTGAAAGCGAAATTTTCCCAATTGTGCGTGAAAATGGACAAGCTTTCTTCCCTTACAGTCCGTTTTTCCAAGGACTGCTAACAGGCGAATTCCAAGATGGCGCAAAATTTTCTAAAGATGATGTAAGGTCTGAAAATCCAAAACTTTGCCCACCACTTTTAGACACTTACCTAAAACCTGCAAGAGAACTTTATGCACTTGCTACAGAAAATGGATTAAAAATGATGGATCTAACTATGAACTGGCTTAAGGCACAACCTGAAATTACCTCCATTATTTGTGGTGTAATGAATCCTGAGCAAATGGAACAAAATGTAAAGTCTATGGACTTTGCAGTGTCTGAAGAAATTATGACAAGAGTAAACGAAATTATAGCTCCTTTTGAGATGATGTAATTTTTTTGGAGGCTTTCATGTATAAAAAATATAAAAAAGACATGGAACACTCCTATGTCTTAGGTCCTTTTCCTGTGTTTGAGCTAATAAAAAGTAAGCCTGAAAAAGTGATAAAGGTTATAGTTTCAGAAAAATTTAATGACAGTGAAAAACTTGAAAAGCTGTGTGGTGAAAAAGGCATAGACTTTCAAATTGATGATAAGACTTTAAGCAGAATTTCTGATAAAGAAGTTTGCTATGCAGCGGCAGTTTTTGAAAAATTTAATTCATCTCTGTCAAAACAAGACAATCATATAGTGTTGCAAAGCCCCTCAGATATGGGTAACTTGGGTACGATAATAAGGACAATTTTGGGTTTTGGTATTAAAGATTTAGTGATAATAAAACCTTGTGCAGATGTATTTAATCCTAAAGTTATAAGAGCATCAATGGGAGCATTATTTAAGCTTAGAATTGCCGTTTTTGAAAGTTTTGAAGAATATCAAAAAGAATTTGATCATGAAAGGGACATGTTTCCATTTATGCTAAATTCAAGTAAAGTGCTTACACCTTACACAGTTCCGAAAACGCAGAAATATTCACTTATTTTTGGAAATGAAGCAAGTGGACTGCCAGATAAATTTAAGGACATAGGACAGCCCTTGTTTATCAGCCAAAGTGATGATATAGATTCACTTAATTTGGCAGTGTCAGTTGCAGTTGCGACTTATATATTTAATTCGAAATGAAAAGAGGAAGATGAAAATGATAAAACATATTGTATTTTACAAACTTAAAGAGTATAGCAAAGATAACGCACAAAAACTTTGTGACATGTTCATGTCTATGGATGGTAAAGTTCCAAAGGCGAAAAATATTGTGGCAAGTAAAGACGCTTTACGTTCAGAACGTTCGTTTGACGTCAGTTTAGAAGTAAGTTTTGATAGCATGGAAGATATGGCAGAGTATCAAGTATCTGCATATCATGTAGAAGTAGTCAAGGCGTATGTTCATTCTGTAATAGAAAAAAGTGTTTGTGTTGATTACGAATATTAATTTTTAAGAAGGTGAGGTTATGGGTTTTTATGTGATTTTAATTGTCCTAATTTTATTGCTGCTCATACCGGTTTTGGCTTCAGTGTTCTTTTTTAAAATAGCCTGTGTAAGAGATAAGCCAAAGCCTACAGAGTTTGTTCTAAAAAATCCGGAAAATCCTTGGGCGAAGAATTATAATAAAATTACCTCGATAAAAGAAAAATTTAAAAAAATTGAACATGAAAAAATAGAGCTTAAGTCCTTTGACGGTACGCTTCTTGCAGGAAATTTTTATAAATTAAAAGAAGCAAGTGGTGGGAAAGTTGCGCTAATTATGCATGGTTTTAGATGCCATGGCAGAGATGATGTAATTGTTGCTGCGAATATGTTAATTGACAAAGGTTATAGTGTGCTTTTGGTAAGTCAGAGAAGTCACGGCGAAAGTGGCGGAAAATACATATCATTTGGAATTAAAGAGCGCTATGACTGCAAAATTTGGTGCGAAGAAATAGTGAAACTTTGTGGTGAAAATGTTAAAATTTGCCTGTTTGGTGTGTCTATGGGTGCGGCAACAGTAATGATGGCAAGTAATTTGGCTTTACCAAGTCAAGTTAAAGCAATTGTTGCAGACTGTGGATTTACCTCTCCTTATGCTATATATAAGCATGTTTTAAAATTAAATTACCATCTCCCACCGTTTCCAATACTAAGTATAGCAGACATATTTGCAAAACTTTTTGCAAAATTTAGTTTTAAAGATGCAAGTGCTAAAGAGGCTCTGAAAAAGACAAAAATCCCCGTGCTATTTATTCACGGAGATAAAGATGATTATGTGCCAACATGGATGTCATTAGAAAATTACAAAGCGTGCGCATCAAAGAAAGAGATTTTAATAGTTGAAAATGCTGTGCATGCAGTTAGTTTTTTAATTGACCCCGAGCTTTGTAGGGAAACTATGTATAAATTTTTGGATGAAAACCTTGAGAGTTGAGAGTGGAAAGTTGATAATGGTGGCGAAATGCTCCATATTTACGATTTACACAAAAAAAGAAGTGTAGCTTTTTTGCTACACTTCTTTATTATTACTTAAAAATAAAAATTCCCACCTGACCGTAACGTGCTTCTCAATAACCTGCTACCAAAAAGCAGGTGGGTGCTCACCCTGTTGTCTCGCGCTCCCTTCGTCCAACATCGACATAATCGAGTCGGGAGGTCTGCAAACCCTCAACCGGAGAAAAGCTCCCTAAAAAATGAGTGTAGGGTTATTTGTGCACGATAGGCGTATCAGGCAGGAAAAAATTAGCTTTTATTGTTCTTCGTCGTAAAACTCTTCTTCAAAACGTTGCTCAAAAATTTCAGCAAGTTTATTCAAAGTTTCTTCGTCTTCGACTTCCATAAGTTGCTCTTCACCGTCTTCAGTATCAATTTCAAAAATATAATATGTTTCAGGTTCAACACCTATATCCTCAGGATCTTGAAGAGATGGAACTAGTGCCACAAAATGGCCATCATCAGTTTCAATTTCGTCAATAACCTCAAATTGGTGTTCGTTACCGTCATCGTCTAAAAGTGTGATTAAGTCAGCCTCGTACTCGTTGTTCATTTGCCTGCCCTCCTAAATGTTTAATTATTAATCTTTTTATATTGTACATTGTAAAACGAATTTCGTCAATACAAAACTGAATTAATGATATGTAAAATAGTTTGTACAATAATATTATATTAATTCATTGAGATTATTATTCATGTTTAGAATAAATAAAAATATTTAAGTATTTTCAATAAAACTATTGACAAAGTGCATAAATAGGTGTAGAATACAGATAAAGAAAACGAACAGGAAAGAAAATAACAAATTGAAAAATTTAGTAGCCTGTTAGAAACTGTAAGTAAGAGTAGATTGGTTTTATAGTTTTCTTTACAAATGCAAATAGAGAGGGTGAGTCCATTGGAAATTGAACAACAGCAAGTCGGCCATCTGATGGGCGGCGATAAACAAGAAATGATAAATAGTATGGAGTGCAATGCTATGTATCAATTTAGAAATTCAGTTATCGGAAACTTTTCAAGCGTTTGTGTTGAGGAAGTTTTATAAGCTTTAAATTCCATCGTTTTATGGTTTCGTTAAACCACATCAGTTTATTTTGGTAATATTAAAGCCACTTATAAAATTTAAGATGCAAGTTTACTTGGAAAACTAAAAAGACAATAGTCTTTGAATATATATAATATACTTGAAAGTTTCGTAAATGAGTTTATGCATATTTTGTTTGAGTGTTAGGTATTGCAGTGGCAGTAAGTTTTTGGTATACATGAAGAGAAAGTGTATATATGAAAAACTGCAACCGAGAAGGGATGAGTACGAAATATACGAGTTGTTTAGATGTGTACAGCGTAAAGTTCATAAAATTTAGTGATGAAAAAACCGCAGTTGCAGAGTAAATAATTGGTATGGTTTGGTTAATAATATAATCTTTGAAGCATAGGAATTAGGCAAATGTTAAATCATATTATACATGGAGAATGATATAGCATTGAAGATTATGAAGTAAGTAGTATGGCCGAGGTTTTATTAAATTAATGATAACGTGATTGTTTTAGGCGATACGAAGAGAGAATATGGTTGTAAGTTGCACGAGAACAAATATAAAAGTATATTAATTTGTCCAGTTATGATTAGGACAAAAATTAAAAGGCTGATAGTAAAATTAGATTATATATGTTATAGAAAAATTAAACTACAGGATTGTAGTGAAATTAGGTAGTAGATATTAATACAAAAAGTGTTACAAAGAATTGTAACTTAAGAAAATAGATAGTTTTAATTAATCTTACATTATAATATAAAATCTTTGCATCTGAAGAGATTTAGATGTCAATAAAAAAGAGGTTAATCCAATGTACTAGTACAAGCTTTTCAAATTAAAAGTTAATATTATTTAATAGAGGGCTCCCTGTAAATCAAGGGAGCCCTCAGATTGTTGAAAAACTGTAAACGCAAAAAATGAGCCAGCTTGGCTCATTTTTTGCTTCCTGCGTCACAAACACCCTGAAACTTCCCTCATGTATGCTCGTATTACTCGGTCATTTTAGGGTATTTGTTTCTTGTCTTGCAGATTTTTAGATAGTTCGACAGTGTGTCAAAATAATCAGCCACGCCGCTGGAAGTTTTTTGCAAGGTGAGAGCTGCAGCTAATCTGCAAAATATAGGAAAAAGCTTTAAGGTGACAATAGTACTGATAGATTGTAGGTTTGTGATTAAGAAATCAAAAGTATTAAAGCTTGATTTTTAGATTAATTTATAGTTATAATAATAAAAATATAATTTGAATGGGGAGCCACAATGAAAACAATAGGACTAATAGGCGGAATGAGTTTTGAAAGCACTGTTTCTTATTATCAGTTAATAAATGAAAAAGTTAAAGAAATTTTAGGAGGATTGCACTCTGCAAAAATTTTACTATATAGCGTAAATTTTGCTGAAATTGAAGAATATCAAGCTAAAGGGGATTGGTATAAAAGTGCGGAAGTTTTATCTCAAATAGCACTGAAACTGCAAAATGCTGGGGCGGATTTTATCGCAATTTGTACTAATACAATGCATAAAGTTGCGCCACAAATAGAGGATAAAATAAATATACCCATAATTCATATTGCACAGGCAACAGCAAGTGCAATAAAAGAAAAAAAGCTAGAAAAAGTTGCACTGCTTGGCACAAAATACACGATGACACAGGATTTTTATAAGCAAAAACTAATTGATGCGGGGATAGAAGTACTTATACCAAATGAAGAAGATATAAATGTTGTTAACGATATAATATATAAAGAGTTATGCTTGGGTCAAATTAACGAGGCATCTAAAAATAAATATTTAGATATAATTGGAAAGCTTGAAAACATGGGTGCTCAGGGTGTAATACTTGGTTGCACTGAAATTGGACTTTTAGTGTCACAAAAAGATACCAACTTACCTGTTTTTGATACAGCTTATATTCACGCAGAGAAAATTGCAAAAATGTCTATTGAAGATAAATAAAAAATTTTTGATATGAGTATTGACAAAACGTCTGCTTGTGCATATAATAATATCAGATAAAAAATATTTGATATGATATCAGACAGGAGTTTTTATGAAAAAAGAAAAATTAAGCGGTATAGGTTTTTTTGAGAGATATTTGACCGTTTGGGTTATAATTTGTATGGTGGCAGGAATACTGATAAGTGTGTATTTGCCAGCTATACCTAATTTTTTAAGTCAGTTTGAATACGCAAATGTGTCAATTCCCATTGCGATTTTGATATGGCTTATGATTTATCCTATGATGATGAAGGTTGATTTTAAAAGTGTAAAAGATGTAAGCAAAAATCCTAAAGGTTTGTTTGTTACATGGATAGTCAACTGGCTTATAAAGCCATTTACAATGTTCGCAATAGCTTCGCTATTTTTCTTTGTAATTTTTAAAGGCTTTATAACACCTGATCTTGCAACCGATTATTTAGCAGGAGCTGTGTTATTAGGTGCGGCACCGTGCACAGCTATGGTGTTTGTGTGGAGTCACCTTACAAAGGGAAATCCTGCATATACGGTGGTTCAAGTTGCTACAAATGATTTAATAATCTTGGTGGCATTTACTCCAATAGTAGCATTTTTGCTTGGCGTGGGTGGAGTAAGTGTTCCATGGGATACGCTTATTTTATCTGTTGTGCTATTTGTAGTTATTCCGCTTTTAGGAGGCGTTTTAACAAGAGTTTTTGTGACAAAGAATAAGGGTAAAGAGTATTTTGAAAATAAATTTATTCCCAAATTTAGCAATGTTACAATTATTGGTTTGTTGGTAACACTTACCCTGCTATTTTCATTCCAAGGCAAAGTTATACTTGAAAATCCACTGCACATAGTGCTAATAGCAGTTCCACTTATTATACAAACTTTCCTAATTTTCTTTATAGCATACTTTACTGCAAAAGGGCTTAAACTGAGCCACGATATTGCAGCACCTGCAGGTATGATTGGTGCATCAAACTTTTTTGAATTGTCTGTAGCAGTGGCAGTTGCACTGTTTGGAACACAAAGCCCTGTTGCAATTGCAACAATAGTGGGTGTATTGGTGGAAGTTCCAGTAATGTTAGTTTTGGTAAAAATTGCAAATAATACAAGACATTGGTTTAAGACACAAGAGAGCTTGCAAATTAAATAATAAAAAATATGCTGTCGCAAATAGTGAGAATTATTTGTGACAGTATTTTTTTGCGTTAAGTTATAAAAAATAAGAAAAAATTCTTGACAAACTTAATCTCCTCGATTATTATATACCTATACCCCCTATGGGTATATAACTTTAAAGGAGGTTTTTTATATGAAACAATGTATGGATGTAGATGCAGTAAGCAAAAGGCTTAAAAGAATTGAGGGTCAGGTGCGTGGCATTTTGAAAATGGTAGAAGAAGACAAACCTTGTGAAGATATATTAATTCAAATAGGTGCAATTAAGTCTGCTCTTCACAAAACAGGTCAGGTAATTCTTGAGGGGCATATGCATCACTGCATTTTAGATGGAATTAAAGATGGGAATGAAGAAGAAACAATAGATAAATTAATATCTGCATTAAATCAGTTTTCAAAAACAATATGAGGGGTAGCTTATGTTAAAAAAATTAGATAAATTTTTAAATTCTGTTCCAATGTTATGGGTATCTGGACTTTGCCTTGCGGTAAGTTTTGTTGGGGAATATATTTTTCCACTTACAATGGGCATGGAAAACACAATTATGGTAAATTTTGCATGGGCATCAATACTTATCTCAGGCATACCGCTGGCTTATCTTGCTTTGTGGAGAGTTTTTACACAGCGCTTTATAAGTTCGGCTCTTCTAATAACAATTGCAATGATAGCTGCAATATCAATAGGTGACATTTTTGCCGCAGGTGAGGTTGCGTTTATCATGGCAATAGGTGCATGGCTTGAAGAGAGGACAGTTGAAAAGGCGAAAAAAGGCATAGAAAAACTATTAAATCTTGTGCCAACTCAAGGCAGAGTAATTACGGCAGATGGCGAAAAATTGGTGGATGCAAAAGATATTAAATCAGGTGATGTAATAAGAGTTTTACCTGGTGAGAGTTTTCCGTCTGACGGAATTATAACGGTTGGAAATACAACGGTTGACCAAAGTATTATGACAGGAGAGAGTTTGCCTGTTGATAAAGAGATAGATGATGAAGTTTTTACAGGAACAATAAATCGATTTGGTTCAGTTGATGTAAAAGTTACAAGGTCATTTGAAAATTCTTCACTGCAAAAGATGATTAAGCTTGTTGAAGATGCTGAAAACAACAAGGCGCCAATGCAAAAAATTGTTGATAAATGGGCGGCTTGGCTTGTGCCTATTGCAATTATAATTGCTGTTGCAACATATTTAATACTAGCGCTTGCTTTAAATCAGCCTGATGATGCATTGGTACGTGCGGTTACAGTACTTGTTGTGTTTTGTCCTTGTGCACTTGCCCTTGCAACGCCTACTTCAATTATGGCGGCAATTGGTCAGGCAACAAAAAAGGGTGTTTTAATAAAATCTGGCGAAGCACTTGAGCGTATGGGTACAGTGTCTACCATAGCTTTTGATAAAACAGGAACTATAACTCATGGGAAACTTGCAGTAAGCGATATTAAAACTTTTGGTGTATCAGAAAAAGAACTTATGACACTTGTTTCATCTGTGGAAGGACGCTCTGAACATCCAATAGGTAAAGCTACGGTGAGTTATGCTAAAGAAAAAGGTATAAAGTTATTAGATATAGATAACTTTTCTATGACAGTTGGCAAAGGTGTTGCTGCCACTATAGGTGGTAACAGTGTATTTTGTGGAAATGAAAAGCTTATTTGCGACAATGCAGGGCTTGAGATAACAAAAGATGTAGAAGAAATTGTTGAAACACTAAGAGGAGAGGGTAAAGCGGTAATTATAACGGCGACCTCAAAAAGTATTATAGGTGTTATCGGTCTATCAGATGAAATTAAAGAAACATCCAGTGTGGCAATTTCATCCCTAAAATCTGCAGGGATAGATAAAACTGTGCTACTTACAGGCGATAATGAAAAAAGTGCTAATTTCATTGCAGGAAAAGTTGGAATTAGTGAGGTATACTCATCGCTTTTACCTGAAGGTAAAGTGGAAGCGGTTAAGGCTATAATGGAAAGTTCAAGTGGGGTCTGTATGGTGGGTGACGGTGTAAACGACGCACCTGCACTTAAAACGGCTACCGTTGGAGTAGCAATGGGTACCATGGGCAGCGACATAGCAATAGATGCTGCTGACATTGCCATAATGGGTGATGATATATCCAAAATTTCATATATCAAAAAACTATCAAATGCAACTATATTTTCAATCAAGTTTAATATAACAATGTCAATGGCGATAAATGTTGTTGCAATTATTTTATCAGTCATGGGACTATTAAATCCAGCAACAGGCGCACTGGTTCACAACGCAGGATCTGTTCTTGTAGTACTAAATGCGGCAAGACTTTATGACAAGAAAATAGATAAGTAATTAAAAAGGTCACGAAATCGTGGCCTTTTATTCTATGTGCTGGGCTATGCGTTTAATAACTTGACAAATTGAAATAGTTAAGTTAAAATAATTAAGTAAAAGTAATTAAGTTTAAATAACTGTTTTAAAGAGGTAATTATGACTGATAGATTTATAAAGGCTATAGACAAGTTTTTTCATGATTTGGCTATAATTGACTTGCAACGTTCGTATACAGATTTTGATACATCAGACTTGTCGTATCACGACACTTTATATCTAAATATTATTGAGGCTCATCCAAATAGGTACACATCTTCTCAAATAGCGGATTTATTAAAGGTTACTAGGCCTGCTGTAACACAGAAAATTAATGTGCTGGTTAAAAAAGGGTATATCATAAGAACACAAAGCGAAACTGATAAGCGTGTGTTCTATCTTGCGATAAATCCTAAAAAAAGTTTTTACAATGATGAAGATAGAAAGTTTGATAAAAAATTTACAAAAGTGCTTGAAGAAAAATATGGGGAAGAGATGCTTGAAAAACTTTGCGAAATGATAGAATTTTATGCAGAGTCAATTTATAATGAAACTATTAACGAGGTGAAAAATGATAAATAACAATCCGCTAGCAAAAGATTTTAGCATGGCGGCACTACTAAAATACACTCTGCCAAGTATATTTACAATGATATTTTTATCAACCTATACGGTAATTGACGGTGTTTTTGTATCTAATTTTGTGGGCGAAAATGCCTTGGCAGCAATTAACATTGTGTTTCCACTACTTGGTATTTTACTTGCTGTAAGCCTTATGTTTGCAACAGGTGGCAATGCAATAATTGCAAGGTTTATGGGAGAGGGAAAGAATAAAGAGGCAAGAGAGTTTTTAAGCGTTTTATACATTATAGGAACTGCTTTGGGACTCTTAGCTACACTTATAGTTTTTATATTTCCAGATGCAATACTTAAAGGTTTAAATGTAAGTGAGAATTTATATGAGCCGTCAAAGGTATATATGCTCAGCATGGCAGGTTTTGCCGCTCCTGTAGTACTTCAAGTTTTTGCACAGTCCTTCATGGTGACAGCAGGCAAGCCAGCGTTTGGTTTTTTTATAAGTGTCGCAGGTGGAATTACAAATATAATTTTAGATTATATTCTAATTTCACCAAATTTGGGCAATTTGGGCATAGCAGGTGCTGGTATTGCGACGGGCATAGGTAACTCAATACCAGGAATTATAGCGCTTATTTACTTTATGGTAAAAAGAAAAGGTACACTGTATTTTTCAAAACCAAGGCTTAAAATGAAAATACTTTTACAAAGTATGTTTAATGGCTCGTCAGAACTTGTAAGCTCGCTTTCCGGCTCTGTCACCACTATAATGTTTAATGTAATACTTCTAAATTTAGTAGGAGATGGGGGTGTTGCGGCTATAAGTGTAATTTTATATCTTCAAATGTTCCAAAACGGTATTTATATGGGTTACAGTATAGGTGTTGCACCAATTATAGCTTACAAATATGGTGGGGGCAACAAAGCGGCTCTTCACAAAGTGATGGGGCAGAGCCTTAAAATAACCATAATTGCTTCAGTTCTTGTTGTTATCGCAACCCTGCTTTTATCAAATCAGGCTGTGGGAATGTTTATTTCACAAGAAAGTGAAACATTTGAAATGGCAAAAACCGGATTGCTTATGTTTTTACCTGCTTATATTTTTATGGGCTTTAACATATTTTTCTCTGCAATGTTTACATCGCTCTCAAACGGAAAAATATCAGCGAGTATTTCATTATTGCGAACCTTTGTGTTTTTGGTAAGTTCACTAATTATATTGCCACAAATATTTGGCTTAAATGGCGTTTGGATAGCAGTGCCCGTTGCAGAATTTTTAGCATTTATTATTGCACTGATATTTTATAGAAAATACAAAAAAGTATATGGGTATTAAAAAAAGTCTAACCTCATTTTTAGGGCGGATTTAAACCGCACTAAAACTCACAAAAGCAAAAAAATTGACATGCTGAAAGTCCACCCTTGTTTTTAGGGTGGACTTTTTTACTGTAAAGTTATTAATCTTTAAGCTCAACTCTTCTTATTTTTCCGCTAATAGTCTTAGGTAAAGAGTCCCTAAATTCTACTATTCTTGGGTATTTATAAGGAGCAGTGTTTGATTTAACATATTCTTGAATTTCTTTTTTAAGTTCATCGCTTTGTGCAGTGCCCTTGGTAAGCACCACAGTCGCTTTTACGATTTGACCTCTAATAGGGTCAGGTGATGGAGTAACGGCACATTCTAAGACGTATGGAAGCTCCATAATAACACTTTCTATCTCAAAAGGCCCTATGCGATATCCCGATGATTTAATTAGGTCGTCAGTTCTACCTACATACCAGAAGAAGCCATCTTCGTCTTTCCATGCAGTGTCGCCTGTGTGATATATTCCATCGCTCCATGCTTCTTTTGTAAGCGCTTCATTTTTATAATATCCGTCAAAAAGACCGCAAGGTTTTTTACTGCCAGTTTTTATGACGATTTCTCCCGTTTCGCCTTGAGGAGCAGAGCTTCCGTCAGGCATGATTACATCCATTTCATAAAGTGGATTTAAAACTCCCATAGAGCCAGGTTTTGGTATGGTTCCTACTGGGTTATAAACAGCTAGTGTGGTTTCGGTTTGCCCAAAGCCTTCCATAAGGCTAAGTCCTGTCGCTCTTTTCCACTGCTCATATACCTCAGGGTTTAGCGCTTCACCTGCAACGGTGCAGTGCTCTAAACTTGTAAGGTCAAATTTTGATAAATCTTCTTTAATGAAAAATCTATACATGGTAGGAGGAGCGCAGAAAGTTGTTATATCATATTTTTTAAACATTGGAAGCAAATCGTTTGCGTCAAATTTATCAAAGTCATATGTGAAAATTGCCGCCTCACATAGCCACTGACCATAGTATTTACCCCACACAGCTTTACCCCAACCTGTATCGGAAATTGTAAAATGTATGCCGTCAGGGTTTACGTTGTGCCAGTATTTTGCTGTGACATAATGTGCAAGCCCATAGGTATGGCTGTGTTGTGCAATTTTTGGATAGCCTGTTGTGCCAGAGGTGAAAAACATTAGTATTGGGTCTTCTCCACATGATGTATCGGCGCACCTTTCAAACACATCACTTTGTTTACTTATGCCCTCATTAAAATCATGCCAACCTTCACGGTTTTCACCACATAGTATAAGTGTGGGTTTAATTTTTGCCTTGCTTGCGCCTTTTTCTGCTTCCCATGATACCATACCGTCAGAAGTGCAGACAAGCGCTGTTACATCTGCAGCATCAAAACGATAAACAAAGTCGTGCTCCATAAGTAAATTTGTTGCAGGAATTGCAACGGCACCCAGTTTATGAAGTGCAGTTATTGCAAACCAGAACTGATAATGTCTTTTAAGAACCAGCATTACTTTATCGCCTTTTTTAATACCTAAACTTTTAAAATAGTTTGCTGTCATATTAGAATATTTTTTAATATCACCAAAAGTAAAACGTCTTTCAACATGTTCTCTTGATATATGAAGCATTGCAAGTTTGTCTGGTTTTTTATCAGCAATTTTATCTACAACGTCAAATCCAAAATTAAATTTATCTTCGTTTTTAAACGAAATGGATTTTAAAATGTTTTTTTCATCAAGTTCTATGTTTATAAAAGCCTCTGCAATTTCATTTGATTGATTTCTTGCAAGCTTGCCTTTTACAATTTTTTCAAACTTGTCATTTATAGGATAGTCTTTGGCGTCATCTGCTTTAAATACAACAGCGATAAGCTCGCAGTTCTCGCCGTTTGCAGCTACCATACCATGAGGAGTTGCACTGTTATAAAAAATTGTGTCGCCCTCATAAAGTGTTTCTATGTGAGTGCCAATTTGTATTTTCATGCTGCCTTTTACCACTATGTCCATTTCTTGACCTGCATGGGTAGACACCTTAATTGGCGCCTCTTCATCGTCTTTACTATATGGCATGGTTACATAAAATGGCTCTGCCGCTTTGTTTTTAAAAAGTGGCGCCATGTTTAGGTATTTAAAGCCTTCTCGTCTTGTAATTGGTAGTCCCTCTCCTTTTCTTGTAATATTGTAACTTGAAAGTGTTGGACTTACACCTTTTATAAGATCTGTAGGGTCAATTGAAAATCTGTTTGCGCATTTATAGATGAAAGTAAAACTGAAATCGCTGTTACCTGATTCATAATTTTGATATTCCTCCAAAGTAACATCTGTTTTAGCTGCCATTTCTTCTTTTGATATGCCCATAATCTCTCTCATGGTGCGTATTCTTAGAGCCACCTCGTGCAGTTGGTTTTTAAGTTGTGCTTTTTCCATAATGACTACCTCCTCAAAATTTTATTATATTTCAAATTCATCATAATCAATTGTTTTTAGAGTAAACCAAAAACAACTGCCTTTTCCTTCTTCACTAAATACACCGTAAGTTCCACCGTGAAGATCTAAAATTTGACTGACTATGGAAAGGCCTAAACCTGTTCCTATTTGTGCACGCTTATGCTCTTTTTCAACTTTGTAATAGCGTTGCCAAATATTTTTCAGTTTATCTTTAGGTATTCCAATTCCACTGTCTTCAACTTTAATAGTAATATTATCATTTATTACGCTTTGTGTCAAAACTATTCTTTTGTCTTCTCCTGTGTATGTTACCGCATTGTTTACAAGATTGTATATAACCTGTGAAAGTTTTAACTCGTCGCCTAAAACATAAATATCGCTTCCATGATAAAAATCAAAACTGTAATCTACAAGTTTGTCATACCTTAAAAGTATATTTTTTATACTTTGTGTAAGATTAACTGGTTTCATAGTTATAGTTTGATTGCCTGATTCAAGTTTTGAAATATCAAGTAAGTCATTCACCAAATTTTTAAGCCTTGTCGCCTCATCAATGATAATTTGAATATTTTCAGGTGTATTCTCACCTGGAATATCTCTCATAACCTCTGCATACCCACTTATCATAGTAAGTGGCGTTCTAAGGTCATGCGATACATTTGCAATTAATTCTTTTCTAAGAGTTTCCACAGTGTTAAGTTCTTTTGCCGCAACATTTAAAGTGGAAGAAAGCTCAAGTATTTCATGTCCACCGCCATTTACGTTAAAATCTATATCATAATTACCTTTTGATAACTCTTTTGCGCCAGAAGTAATTTGAATAATTGGTTTGGATATTTTCTTAGAAATGAAAACTGCAACCATTAATCCAAACAAAATCATAAGTGCAGTAAGCGACCAAAGCTGAAATTTCAAAGTTTCAACAGTAGAGTCTACAGGGGTTACCATAGTGCTTAGCAGCATTAGTACGTTTTCGCCATCAGCGGTAGTCATGGTTTTTAAAAAAACTAAAGCTTCAGGAGATGAATATCTATCCTGAAAAGAGTTATCAAGCATAAAAGCATTTGCGTTTATTCCCTTTGAAAAATCCCACAGCGTATAATTTTGCAAAAATTCGCCACCGCTTGCCTCGGTTTGAGTGTACATTGACATCATTTGAAGCTGTGTTATTCTGTCAAAAAAACTGCTTTTCATAGAAGTAGCTTGAATTATTGTTTCGCCAAATTCTGTTACAATAAGCACATCAGTATCAGAGTTTATTACAATATCCTCTAAAATTGTTGTCAAGTTTTCGCTTTCAAACTCTCTTTCTATCAATTGGGCAGTGCTTTTAATTTCCTCTTGTTTTATGAACTTGTAAAATGAGTTTAAAAGTGCTATTTGAAAAATCCAAATTATGGCAATAACTAGTGCAGTAAAAATTCCAAACCCTAAAAATATTTGGGTGCGTATACCCATTTTTTTAGGTTTAACAAAGTTAAATTTCAAATCTGTAACCTACCCCTCTTATGGTAACTACGAATTTATTATAAGGACCTAAACTTTTTCTTAAAAGCTTAATATGAGTGTCTAAAGTTCTGTCATCACCGTAAAAGTCATACCCCCATACATTGGAGATAAGCTTATCTCTTGTAAGCGCTATGTTTTTGTTAGAAATCATATAATAAAGCAGTTCGTATTCTTTTGGGGATAAATCAACACGTGCATCGTCAACTGTCACAATTCTTGCAGAAAAATCTACTTTAAGGCCCTCGGCTGTAAAAATATCTTTCTTCTCATCATTTTCGCCTATGGTTCTTTTAATTATTGCACTAATTCGCATTAAAAGCTCTTTTGGGGAAAATGGCTTTGTTACATAATCATCTACACCAAGCTCAAAACCATGAATTTTGTCATATTCCTCACCTCTTGCCGAAAGCATGAGTACCGGTACCTTAGAAATTTTTCTAATTTGTGCTACAGCAGAAAAACCGTCAAGCTCTGGCATCATGACATCCATAATGACTATGTCAAATTTATCGGGATTATTTCGAAAAAGATTAACAGCTTCCATTCCGTTTTGAGCTTCGGTCACAGTGTGCCCTTCAAATTGAGCATATTTTTTTATTAAAAGCCTAATATTAGCTTCGTCATCAACAATTAATATATGATACATTTTATTACTCCAGTCTGCCTTGACTTCAAGGCGTAAAATCTTTTTTATTATTTTATCAGCAATATGTGAAGTTTTAGTGAAAGATATATGATTTTATATATAATTATAACTATTTCATCAAAAATTATCAAGATTAATTAGCATAAAATGTATAAAATATATTGACTTTTTGCCTAAATAATATTATTATTAACTTAAAAGCAGAGGGTGTTTACTTAATTTAAGGGAGGAATTGATATGTTACCTGTTATTACTATTGCAAGAGAATATGGAAGTGGGGGACACACAGTAGGAATTAAGCTTGCAAAGGCGCTAAATATTCCGTATTACGACAAAGAGCTTATTGGAATAGCTGCAAAAGAGAGTGGACTTAGCGAGGAGGTTTTTGCACAGGTTGATGAAAAAGCAGGAAGCAGTCTTTTGTACTCTATGGTAATGGGTAGCTATCCTTTAGGAATACGTCTTGCTGGAAATACATCGGAAATGCCAATAAATGATCAACTGTTTATTTTGCAAACAAATATTATTAAAAAAGCGGCATCAGAAGGTCCTTGTGTTGTTATAGGACGATGTGGTGATTATATTTTAAGAGAAAATGAAAATTTATTTAAAATTTTTATTCACGCAGGTATGGAAAAACGCAAAAAATGGGTAATTGATAATGGTCTTGCAGAAAAGAAAAAAGCAGAAGATTACATAGTGAAAAAAGATAAACAGCGCTCAAACTATTATAATTTTTACACAAACCAAACGTGGAGCGACATGTCAAATTATAATCTTACTATAGACACTAATGTGTTTGATGAAGATAAAGCAGTGCAAATTATTTTAGAGGCTTTAAAACTTAGAGAAAATTAATTAATAGGTCGCCCCTGTATGGGGCGACGTTTCGTCGTCCGTAGTGTTTTTACAAAACAAGGAGATGCGGTATGAAAAAAATTATATCAATAATTTTAATTTTAAGCTTAATGACATTAATATCTTGCACCGACAAAAATGCCCAGATTTATTCGGAACATATGGCAGATACATCTAATCAAAACGAAGAAAATGGAAATACTTCCAGTGATGAAGACGTACCAGAAATCACTCTTTCGGGGACGTTAAAAATATCTACTGATGAGATAACAAGTGATGTCATAGGTTGGTATCGTTCAATGCAAGAATTTTTAAAAATTCACCCTGATGTAAAGATAGAGCTAAATGACACCATGGTAGAATATACAACTGTAGATGAGTATTTAGTTGCGGTAAAAACCTATAGTGACGACTTAAAGGTGCAGATGGCATCAGGCAATACACCAGACCTTATAATAGACTCATTCGGCGGAGATTACACAAGTCAGTTTGTGGCAAGCGGTTTATTATACGATTTTAATGAGTTTATAGAAAATGACCCTGAGTTTATAAAAGATGATTACTATATGAATGTAATTAAGGCGCAGGAGATAAATGGCGGCTTATACAGATTTCCCATAGAATTCGAGTTTTCCTCGGTGCGACTTCGTGAAGATATATTAAATGCCTTGGATATAGACATAGAGAGCATAAAAACTGTTGATTATAAGTTTTTATTTGACGTTTATGACAGGGCGACTCAAAGCGGAGAATTTCCTAATCTTAAATATATACAAGCAGAGGATTTTGAGTGCAAGGCAATTTTATATAAGGAAGAAATGACAGCCGCATACGATGCGCAAAATATGGAGGTAAGTTTTAATTCACCTGAATTTATAGAATATTTAACTGCGACAAACAGTTACACCGGCATAAGCAATCCATTTTCAAGTAGCATGGTATACGGAGATATGGAAATTATGGATAGCGAAGATTATTTTGCGCAAATTTTGAGCATGAGTGGTACTTCGTATAACTTTTTTACCCAAGAGGTAGAAAATATAACGATGCCAATTCCAATAGCAAACTCAAAAGGCGAAATTTATGCACAGATTATGAGTTCAATGAGTATACCGAAAAACGCCGAAAATTCAGAGCTTGCTTGGGAATTTATAAAGTATCACATAGGAGAAACCGAGGAAGCAGTCTTTTTAGATGATGAGGGAGAGGAAAATGGTACAAGATATTTATTCCCAGCAATAAACAGAGAATTTTATAAAATTAGTAGCCTGCACAGTATGGAATACAGCTATGAAGGTGGCATAACTTATACAAAGGAACAAATTGAGGGACATTTAGAATATGTGGATAAATCACTTGAGAATCCTGTAACAATAGGGCTTTCAAGCATAGAGATTAAAAATGCACTGCAAGAGCTAGTGATAGATTTTTATAACGGCCTGATGACCGCAGAAGAATGTGCAAATGCAATGCAGGATAGGGCGGAGATTTACTTTGCGGAGATAGGTTAATAATTGATAGTTGAGAGTGGTGGTGAAAATCTTACAAAACCAGAATTTACATTGTATGGAACTACGCCCTCATCGTTCCGATTGGTTTAATGAATATTGTGGTGACCATGTGGAGCAATGAGGGCATCGCTCCACATGGTCATAAAACTTCGGGCGAAAATGGATTTCGCCCCTACTTATTACTTCAACTTGTAGGGCAAGGTCTGTGCTCTTGCTTAATAAAGAAATAAACTGCCATTATCAATCTTGATAGTGGCAGTTCGCTTTGTATACATTATTCTATTTTAACCGCAAGCTCAAAAGCTAAATGACTTTATCTGTATGCCACTATTTCATATCCGCTATCTTTTAAAGACTGTACAACCTCGTCTGCGTGTTCACGGTTTCTGGTTTCCATTCTTAAGTGTAAGTAACATGATGTTATATCCATGTTTTCATCAGAGCGGTCGTGTCTTACAGACACAACATTTGCACCAAGCTCTGCAACAATGGTTGAAACAGTTTGGAGTTGTCCGGGTTTATCAGACAGTGCAACACTTATGTCTATTGAGCGCCCGTCTTTAAGTAGTCCTCTGCCTATAACTCTTGATAAAATTGTCACATCAATATTACCACCTGATACGATACAGGCGACATTTTTTCCTTTTATGTCAATTTTATCAAACATGGCAGCCGCAACCGCTACAGCACCAGCTCCCTCTGCTATCATTTTATGTTGTTCTATTAAAGCCAAAATTGCAGAGGAAATTTCGTCATCAGTTACACTTACTATTTCATCAACATATTTCTGACAGATGTCATAGGTTATCTCCCCAGGGCATTTAACAGCTATACCGTCTGCAATTGTTGTAACATGAGAAAGTGTTTCTCTTTTACCTTTTTCTATAGAGTTTAGCATTGACATTGCGCCAAAAGCTTGAACTCCGTACACTTTTACATTTGGGTTAAGCGATTTTATTGTATATGCTATACCGGAAATTAAACCGCCACCGCCTATTGGTACAATTACTGCATCTAAAGTATCAAGTTGCTCTAAAATTTCAAGGGCTATTGTGCCTTGGCCTGCAATTACATCTTCATCATCATAAGGATGAATGAAAGTGCAACCGAGCTTTTCGTGAAGTTCTCTCGATTTTTCATAGGCGTCATCATACACACCTTTTACCAAAATTACGTCTGCGCCATAGCTTTTTGTTGCTTCAACTTTTGATATTGGTGCGCCCTCAGGTATGCAAATTCTTGCTTTTATTTTATTTTCTTTAGCGGCAAATGCAACACCTTGTGCGTGGTTTCCTGCAGAGCAGGCAATTACGCCTGCTTCTCTTTCTTTTTCGGATAATTGCGACATTTTGAAATATGCACCACGAAGCTTAAATGAGCCAGTGTTTTGCAAATTTTCTGTCTTTAAATAAATATTAGAATTTGGATTTAGTAAAGGAGCATGAACAAGCTCTGTGCATTTTGCGACATTTTTAAGTACATAAGATGCCTGATAAACTTTATCTAAACTTAGCATTATTTCCTCCTTACTCTACAGTCATTGCCATAGCACCTGTGCGAAGCATTTGAAGTATGCCATAACCTTTATAAAGTTCTACAAAAGAATTTATGGTCCTTGGGTTACCTGTAATTTCTACAATGAAGCTTTTGTCATCAACATTTAATACATTGGCATGGAAGACACTGGCAATTGAAATTAATTTTTCGCTGTTTTCAGTATCATTTTTAACTTTAAGCATTAAATATTCACGCACCACAGCGTTTTCTGTGTCTACAACATCAACATTTACT
>CAYJJB010000003.1:21384-47164 GCA_964370405.1 uncultured Eubacteriales bacterium
AAAGTTGTTTTTCTGCTTGTCTTGCAGCATTGGCATCACCTCTTACAACTATTATAAGATGTGAAATTTCAGGGTTTTCACTTTGGGCGGCAACAAGGCTTATTATATTAAAAAATCTTCTGCTAAAAAGTCCTGATATGCGCTGAATTACACCTGTGTGGTTTTTTGCTGTAACTAAAACAAGATAATCTCTCTCTGTCATATTTTCGTCCTCCTTACATTTCAAGAATTGGGTCTTCAACTGATGCGCCTGTGGGCACCATGGGAAGTACGTTAAAATCTTTGTCTATAATGCAGTGAATTAAAGTGGGTTCACTGGCACTTAATGCTTCTTTAAGCACGGGCTCTATATCTTCTTCTTTTTGTATTGTAAGCATTTTAATTCCGAATGCCCTTGCTAAAAATTCATAATTAGTTTTCTTTTCAAGTGTTGTGCTTGAAAAGCGTCCGTCATAAAACAGTTTTTGCCACTGTCTTACCATGCCCAAAACTTGGTTATCAAACAAAATTTCAATTATGGGTACATTGTATTTAGATGCTGTTGCAAGCTCATTTAAGTTCATATGGAAACTTCCATCACCTGCAATGTTAATTACTTTTTTTGTAGGGTTTGCAAACTGCGCACCAATACTAGCACCAAGGCCATAGCCCATTGTGCCAAGTCCACCTGAGGTAAGCATTTGTTGTGGATGGCGGAAAGTGTAAAACTGTGCAGTCCACATTTGGTGTTGACCGACTTCTGTTGTGATTATTGCATCGTTATTTGTCATCTTACTAAGTGTGGACAAGACAGATTGTGGTGTGACACCATTTCCTTTTTGCACAAGAGGAAACTCTGTTTTCCAAGTGCTTATCTCATTCATCCAGTCGCTATGTGCACAGTTTGGAAGTGCTTTTAATAGCTCTTCTAAAATTACCTTGGCATCGCCGTTAAGTCTTACTGCTACTGGTATGTTTTTGTTAAATTCTGCGGCGTCTATGTCAATTTGAATTACGGGGAAATTTTTTGCAAAAAGTTGTTGGTTTCCTATAACTCTGTCAGAAAATCTGCTGCCTACAGCAATAAGTAAATCACAATGCTTTATGGTTTGTGCAGATACTTTTGTTCCGTGCATTCCAAGCATTCCAACATAGCGTGAATTTTCTTGATCAAACCCACCTTGGCACATTAAAGAGCAAGACACAGGTGCATCTAGCTTATCTGCAAATTTGTGTAAAACTTCTGTGGCACCAGACCACATTACACCGCCGCCTGCATAAATCATGGGTTTTTTGCTATTTTTAAGCATTTCTATAGTTTTGTCAAGCCACTGTTTTGGTGGAAGCTCTTTTAATGGCTCAATTTTTTTAGGAGTAACAGGAGTGAAGTTGCACATAGCGCCTGTAATGTCCTTTGGTATATCAATTAAAACAGGTCCTTTTCTGCCAGAATTTGCAATTATAAAAGCCTCTCTAATTGTATCTGCAAGCTCCTCAACATTTTTAATGAGGAAATTATGCTTTGTTATAGACATTGTAATTCCTGTGATATCAACCTCTTGGAAGCTATCAAGGCCTAAAAGCGAGCGACCAACATTTCCTGTAATTGCAACCATTGGCACAGAGTCCATGTAAGCTGTTGCAAGCCCTGTGACAAGGTTTGTAGCACCAGGTCCTGAGGTTGCAATGCAAACACCCACTTTGCCACTAGATCTTGCATAACCGTCTGCCGCATGTGCAGCGCCTTGCTCATGAGATGTGAGAACATGGCTGATTTTATCCTCGTATTTATAAAGGGCGTCATAAATGTTTAAAACCGCTCCTCCGGGATAGCCAAAAACGGTGTCAACGCCTTGCTCTATAAGACATTCCATGATGATGTCTGAGCCGTTAATGTTTTTTGTATTCATAATTGTAAATCCTTTCAAAATAATAAAAATAAAAGCTTTCACCTCAAAAAAGAGGTGAAAGCTAAGTTTCACGGTACCACTCTAATTGCCGCCTAAGCGACCACTCTATGCATGTCAAAAAACACGCTGTCCTGTAACGGGGACTTCCGTTTTTCCCTAATGATTATAAACTTTCAGGAAAACTGCTACGAGATGAGCAGATTGTAAGCTTTCTGTTGTCTTACACCAACCGACAACTCTCTAAAAGAAAGATCCTCACATCAATTCTCGTCAATGCATTATGTGTATATGTAACTAATGATACTAGAGATTTAGTAATTTGTCAATAGTTTTTAAAGGCTAAATTTCTCTTTTATCATATTTGCTACAGTGTCAGGAGATAAATTTGTGTTGTCTATTCTCATATAATTTTCAAAAGGTATCTCGCCGTCACTGCTTTCAAGGCGGTAATTTTTGTCCTCATTTAAAATTAAGCCTTTAGAGAATTCTATGTCTTGCTTGGATTTTTTATTACTAAGTCTATTTTCTGTTTCATTTCGCTTAAGTCTTGTTTCTTGATCAGAAATTAACTCGACACAGTAAATTTCGGCACCCTTTTCTTTAAAAATGTTTGTTACATGCTCAACATACTCTCGGTCACTATCCATATCAAATGCCCACATGTACGTGAAAATCATACCGTATAAATCAGATTTAGAAAACTCTTCAAAAATTACTTCACGCAAATTTAAGATTGCTTTTCCCTCAAATCTGCCAAAAATATCAATAACAGACTCTATCATGACATGGTTGTGAAAAAGACGTAAATCGGTAATTTTCATAAGTTCTTGCCCCACGGTCATCTTACCGACAGCACCGCTGCCTATTATCCATATCAGTTTCATAGTTTTCCTCCTAAAACATTTTCTAAAAGCCATTTCGCCACACCGTCATCATCGTTTGATGGGCAAAAGTCATTTGCCACTGCCTTTATTTCATCTCGTGCATTCTCTACAGCAACACCCACACCACAGCCTGTTATCATGTTAAGGTCGTTGTGGTCATCACCAAAAGACACAACTTGAGATATATCAATATTTATTTGCAAACAAAGCTTTTTTATTGCATTTATTTTTGTAGCTTCTCGGTTCATCACCATGCATACACCGTCTTTTGATTTTTCCAGATAGCAATTTTCAGGTATGAATTTATTTACATCTTCTACCTGCGCATCACTTAAAGCCACCAAAACTTTGTCGGCAGTGTCAAAATTTAAATCAATTAAATTTGATTTATTATAGTCTATGCCTTTCCAGTATTTACCTGCATCAAAATTTGAGTAAATTTTGTCATGGTACTCCACTGCAATTTCTAATTTATTATTATAAGCTATTAGTTTTTCTATAAATTTAATAGCTCTATCATAATCTATTCCCACATGAGCTGTTTCTCCACTTGGAAAATTAATTACAGAGCCGTTATGACAAATGAAGGCATCAGGCGTAAAATATTTAAAAAAGCAGTTTGTATATCTTATTGGCCTTGCCGTTGCAAAAGCTATCATTATTTTGTTTTCTCTGCATTTATTCAAAATTTCTGCTGTATAAGGCGAAATGATTTGCTGTGAATTTAAAAGTGTATTATCCAAGTCACTTACTATCAGTTTTATATCATTCATAATAGTGCCCTCCGTTTTTTAAGATTGTACCATAAATATATTTAAACAGCAACACCACTTCTCACGCAGATATTGTTGTGTTAATATTAAAACAATAGTTTTTTATTTTTGGAACCAAAATTCATTTATCTATGTCTAATAGGTGTAATTACAAATTTTGAATGCATTAAAGAAAGGACGTGGTTGTTTGGATAATATTAATTTAATAAAAGAAGCAAAAAAAGGCGACGACAATGCTTTTTTAGCTCTTATGGACTCTCAAAAGAGCAACTTGTACAAAGCGGCAAAGGCTATTTTACATAATGATGAAGATATAGCTGATGCAATGCAGGAAACCTTGATATCTGCGTATAAAAGTATAATTAATCTTAAAAGTGAAAAGTATTTTAAAACTTGGCTTACAAGAATTCTCATCAATAAATGTTATGACATCATAGCAAAAAATAAAAAAAGCGTAAGTTCAGAGCTTGTTGCAGAGCCATACTATGAGGATGCCAATATAGAAAATGTTGGCGACGGGATACTTGATGGAGTAAGAAAAGACTATAAAATAGTGCTAACTCTTTATTATGTAATGGGATTTTCAGTCAAAGAAATATCCAAGCTTTTAGATATTAAAGAGGGTACAGTAAAATCAAGACTATCACGAGGTAGGCAAGCAGTAAAAAAGAATTACTTAAGTGACTTAAAGGAGGCGTACTAATGGATAATTTTGATATATTAAAAGAATTTGCGAAAGCTGAAGAAATACCTGAAGTGGTTGAGAAAAAATGGCAAGATGGAAAAACAGCTGTTTTGTTTGAATCTATAAAAAGAGAAAAAAAGAAAAATAATGTATGGCCATTTATACTAAAATCGGCAGGAAGTGTAGCGGCGGTTTTTGCGCTAATGATAACAATAGGGTACTATAATCCTGCATTTGCAGAAAATGTGCCATTTATTGAAGACATTGTAAGCTTTTTTAAAACAGGGGCAGCTGGATATGTAGACCCAATTATTACAAATACGGATGTAGAAGACAGACTTGAGCCGCCTGTAGTAGAAACTTCTGATGATTTGGAAGGAAGTGTAGACTACGCTGAGGAAACAGGATTTACCGTAAACGAGGTTTACGCTGACGGCAATGTACTAGTTTTCTCTTATACAGTAGATGCAACACTTGATACAAAAGATTATGACAGTGTAAGTGCAGATGGAAAAGTTTATATAAACGGTCAAGTAGTAAGCCAATATGGCAGTGATAGTGTGCGCTTTAACCTTTATAGCAAGGGTGATGGAACATTTGTAGGTGTTAGTACCTTAAATGTGCATGAGTATATAAACGAACTTGACAGCTTTACACTAGATGTGTCGGTTGATACATTTAATTTTGCGGACAATACAACATTTATTCACTCAAATTTAGCTCCTACTATAAAGATAGATGCCACAGGTAAAGTTTATGAAGAGCCTGCAATTATGACTGAGGAAGAGTTAATTGAACTTGTAGAAAATGCTTCTCCAAGAGAATTGAAAGATTTAAATTCTTGGACTAATCCTGAACCGATGGTTGAAGAAATTGAAGCTATAACTTTTAAAGGTGATGTAGTGGTAGATAGAAGTGAGAGCGAAGTATATACTGCCAATTTTAGTGAAAATGGAATGAGTGTAAGCACTGTTATTACTACTCCAATAAGTACTTATATTGAATGCGCTGCGCCAGAAGGTGTAATTTTAACAGTAAAAGATAACTTTGGCAATGAACTGCGAACTTTAAATAAAATTACAAATGGCTACGGAGAATTATTTACCTTACCGCTTATAGAGGGAACAAGTTCATTAGTGTTCGAGTTTTACCCAAGAAGTGATTCTACCGATATAACAAGTTTTGAACTACCTGTAAATGGTGGATATATAACAAAAGAAGAATATGATACCGAGTTTAGCTTTACTACAAATTTTGAAAGGTATGATGAAAGCGAATTTACTTATATTCCTGACATTAGACACTATTTTGATGAAGAATATACAGATATAATGGATGGTGATGTAGTAGTTAGTTTAGGTGAAACCATTACTTTGGACTTGCCAGAATATGAACAAGAAACTGGTGAGGACAGCGGTGAGCAAGATGTAACACTTACTAATTTCCAAGTGTTTGACAGCGTGTCAAAAGCTGGCATAGAGCTTAAAGATACACTCTCAGAAACTGATACAGTAGAGGGTGCAAAGTTTGTAACTGTAGATGTAAATATCAAAAATTATGGAGCTATAGGTAATGTGTATGAGGGTGTAGGAGATAACACGTTCTACATTGGAAGCTATGTTTACGCTACATTAAAAGAAGTAAATGAAGAAAGTCAAGCACAAAGCATTTATTCAGAAATAGAATATTTTAATCATCCTAACAACACGGTAAGTGGGTACTATATGTTTAATATGGATAAAGATGGCGAATTTGACGGCAAAGTAGGATTTTTCTACAGCGAAGAATTGTTAAAAAATGGTAATATTCAGTTTGCTATAGAGTCTTTGGAATATATTAGCACAGAAGAGGGTTATACTTCATATAAATACATTTACGACATACCAAAAGAGTTAATAGACAGCTTTTTAAAATAATTTACATTTTATACTTAATGCACCCTTTACTTTCTAGCTTGTTTGTTGTATAATATAGGCAATAAATAAGTTTACGGACGGTGAAAAATATGGTAATGGATATAGCTGCTTTAAGCATGGCAATGAGCTCATCAAGTACCATGCAACAGGTGAGTTTAAGCATGGCGAAAAAAGCAATGGACACAACTGAAGCGACATCACAAAACTTACTTGAAATGATGAACGCAAACAAACCCCCAATGGCACCTGGGAAAAATATTGATGTTTATATTTAATTAAAAAATGCTGACCTGAAAATGGTCAGCATTTTAGCGTGTCAAAAAAGTTTTACTTTTTTGCACACGATGCCAGACTGTCCAAAAATCTGCAAGACAAGTAGCAAATTCTTACAAATAACCGAATAATACGAGGGTATATGAGGGCGATTTGCAAGGTTTTGCGACGCAGTAAGCAAAAAAACACAGCTACGTTGGCTGTGTTTTTTTGCGGTTGTGGGTTTTAGGGCAGTTTGAAATGGTCAGCATTTTTTTAATCTATTATGGAACTGGGATTAATTATGGAACTGGGATTAAATCGATTCCCAGTTCATCTATCCAAATGTTTTTAACACCGTCACCGCCCTCTATAAAGGCAAGTGCCATTTCTCCCGTGCTTGAATTTATATGCAGGGCAAAATTGTTAGTTTTTGTTAGTTGCGATTTATCACCCTCTAAAACGGCATAATAATCGCCAAAGCCGCTTAATGTTGCGTCCAAGTGCATACCGCCAACTATTATCTTTTGTAAATCTGAAAGGTTTGCGTTGGTGCGAGTGTAATCATCGGGCTTTATTGCAGACACACGCCCAGTGGTGCCAGAATACGCCTCACGTACCAAAAGCCAGTTGTCATAAGTATGTCCATCGCCATAGCCAGTAGCCCAAAGCACCTCTACAATTGTGTTTGGAGGAATGTTGTCACTTTCTGCAATTACAGATATTTGCGAAAGCTTGATTAAATTGCTTATGGTTTGCTTATCCGTGGTTTTGTTTGCATCTTCGACAAATCTTAGATACTGTGGTGCAAGTACTGCTGCAAGTACAGCGATTATTGCAACGACGATAATTAGCTCAATAATAGTAAACGCTTTATTGTTTTTTTCTTTGTTTGATAAGTATAATAAAAATTTTTTCATAGTAATATCCTTTTAATTAATTTTTATTTCAAACCCGTACTCAATTAGAAGTTTGTCATCTATTTTATCTTCATAATATCCTTTTGCAGGTGTGAAATTCAACTTTTCATACAGCTTAAACGCAGGTATGTTTCCGTCTACTACCAACAGCCTTAAATAGTTTATACCATTATTTTTTGAAATTTCTATCGCTTTATTAATAAGACTTGTTGCAATTTTTTGTCCTGTGTATTTTGGGTGTATTGCAAGTCGGTATATATACTGTGCTGTCGCTTCACTGCTTTCCCATGTGAGTTGAGATTTTTCGCCATTTTCTTCACAAAGTGAAAATATTGCAATTGCGCCGTCTTTTTTATTTTCTAAAATATATAGGCGCTGTTTTTTTATGTCAGGCTCCATCATTATATATGGGTAAACATCGTCCCAAATGAAAATATTATCATCTTCCATTTTCTTTACCACGTCTTTAAGCAAAATCTTAAGCGCTGGTAAATCGTCTTTGTTTGCAAGTCTAAAAGTTGTGGTATAAGCTTTTATGTCATTTATAAGTTTATCTACATTTTCTTTGGTGGTGGCCCAACTTGTGCAAATTCTTATAACATCGTGTTCACTGTCATAAGGCGCCCAAAATTCAAAAATATAATCATTTTTAAGAGCGTTATGAAGCAGTTTTGGCATTATAACAAAAATTTGATTTGTTTCGTGCTTGCAGTAAAGCCTAAGTCCGCTTTGGGTTATGGCGTTTGTAATAAGCTCTGACATTTCAATTGCGTGTTTTGATATTTCTAAATATAAATTATCACTAAAAAGAGTTTCAAACTGAATGCCAAGCATTCTGCCTTTTGCAAGCAGTGCGCCTTTTTGTTTTATTATATACCTAAAGTCTGATTTTAAACTATCGTTTACAATAATCAAAGCTTCGCCAAACATAGCACCTACTTTTGTGCCGCCTATATAAAACGCATCACAAAGTTTTGTTAAGTCATGTAGCGTTAGGTCGTTTTCTTTTGCTAAAAGTGCATAACCAAGCCTTGCGCCGTCTAAATACAGATATAGCCCATATTTTTTGCAAACTTCACTAATTTTAGATAGTTCAGCTTTTTTATAAATGGCGCCGCTTTCTGTGGAGTTAGATATATAAACAAGTTTTGGCTGTACAGTGTGTTCCATTGCAGGGTCTGTAATATGACTTTGTATATAGTTTTCTATATCCTCCGCCACAAGTTTGCCGTCTTCTTTGCAGTTTAATGTGAGTACTTTGTGCCCTGTTGCTTCAATTGCGCCTGTTTCGTGCACGCTTATATGCCCAGTATCTGCACTAATTACCCCTTGATGAGGCCTTAATACACTTGAAATAAAGCTTAAATTGGTTTGTGTGCCTCCAACTAGAAAATGAATATCTATATTATCATTTTTTAAAGTTTTTTTAATAAGTGATTTTGCGTTTTGGGAGTGTGTATCCTCGCCATAGCCTATGCTTTGCTCCATATTGGTTTTTAGTAGATTTTCTAAAATCTTAGGGTGCGCACCCTCTGTATAGTCACAGTTAAAATAAATCATCATTTACTCCTTAATTTTTACTAAGAGTAATTTTACTATAAGCTTTTTAAAAAGTAAAGTGAGAGAAATATTTATTTTCCATTGACAAACAGATTTATATGTAGTATAATCTCAAAGTAATGTAAAGAAAATAACTTTACAGAGAGTGAGGGGTAACGATGGCAAAAAACTTACAAATTACGGTTTTACTTGATTTTTACGGCGATATGCTTACTGATAAGCAACGTGAAGTTGTAGAAAATTATTATAATGACGACTTGTCTTTATCTGAAATTGCAGAAGAGAGAAATATTACACGACAAGGTGTAAGAGATGCTATAAAGCGTTCGGAAGCTCTTTTGGTTGACATGGAAGAAAGACTTGGTCTTGCAAAGCGTTTTAAAAAAATGCAAGACAAACTTGCGTATATTTGCGACTGTGCAGTTGAGATAGGCGAGCTTAATGAAGGAAGTAATGAGGGCATAGAAAATGCTGTGTCTCAAATTATTTTAGCAGTTGAAGAGCTTGTGGAAGAAGAGAGGTAAACTATGGCGTTTGAAGGTCTTGCAGATAAACTTGGTAATGCCTTTAAAAAACTTCGCAGTAAGGGAAAACTTACCGAGGGCGATGTTAAAGAGGCAATGCGTGAGGTTAGGCTTGCGCTTTTAGAAGCTGATGTTAACTATAAGGTTGCAAAAGATTTTACAAAATCTGTAACAGACAGAGCAGTAGGTGCACAGGTTATGGAAAGTCTTACACCTGCTCAAATGGTTGTAAAAATAGTAAATGAAGAACTTACATCACTCATGGGTGAAAAACAGGAAAAGCTTGTTTTTCCAAGTAAACCACCTGCAGTCATCATGATGTGTGGCTTGCAAGGTGCAGGTAAAACAACTCATGCGGCAAAACTTGCCTCAATGCTTAAAACACAGGGGCACAGACCACTGCTTGTTGCGGGTGATATTTATAGACCTGCAGCTATTAAACAGCTACAAATTGTAGGTGAGCAGGCAGGCACAAAGGTGTTTGAAGCAGGTACACAAAGCCCTGTGAAAACAGCAAAAGAAGCGCTTAAGCATGCCAGAGATTTTGGTAATGATTATGTAATTATAGATACAGCAGGTCGACTTCAAATTGATGAAGTCTTGATGGACGAGTTAAGAGATATTAAAGATGCGGTAAATCCTACCGATATTTTACTTGTAGTAGACTCTATGACAGGACAAGAGGCTGTAAATGTTGCTAAAACCTTTGATGAAAAACTTGATATAACAGGTGTAATTTTAACAAAGCTTGACGGCGACACAAGAGGCGGTGCGGCTTTATCAATAAGAGCAGTAACAGGTAAACCTATTAAATTTTCGGGTACCGGTGAAAAAATAGGAGATTTAGAAGTTTTCCACCCAGACAGAATGGCAAATAGAATTTTGGGAATGGGTGATGTGCTTACTCTTATAGAAGAAGCTCAGTTTAAGCTTGATGAAAAAGAGGCGCAAAAAACCGCAGATAAATTAATGCAAAATAAGATGGACTTAAATGATATGCTACAGCAGTTTGAGCAAATTAAAAAAATGGGTCCGCTTAAAGGGATACTTTCAAAACTTCCGGGTGTTAAAAATATAGATGATATGAATATTGATGACAGAGCTATGGACAGAACGGCAGCAATAATTTTATCTATGACACCCAAAGAAAGAACTAAACCCGATATTATAGATGCAAAAAGAAAAAGAAGAATTGCAGCAGGTGCCGGAATGAAGGTTGAAGATGTAAATAGGCTTTTAAACCAGTTTAGGCAAATGCAAAAAATGATGAAGCAATTCTCAGGCAAAAAAGGGAAGAGGAAAATGCCATTTAACATGGGCAATCTTCCGTTTGATATGTAGTATTACCAAAGTTTTACTTTTGGTCAATATATAAATTTTTATTCAATATTTTTGGAGGTAACATTATGGTTAAAATCAGACTTCGCAGAATGGGCGCTAAAAAAGCTCCTTTCTACCGTATAGTTGTAGCAGATTCAAGAAACCCAAGAGATGGACTATGCATCGAGGAAATAGGCTATTACAACCCAATGGAAGAGCCAAGTGTAGTTAAAGTTGATCCTGAAAAAGCAAAAGAATGGATTGCTAAAGGCGCACAACCAACTGACACAGTTAAAGCTCTGTTTAAAAAACACGGCGTTATTTAAGAATGTTTTTTTAAGAAAGGAATATTCAAAATGATGAGTGAACTTTTAAAAAGCATTGCACAAGGACTAGTTGAATTACCAGAAGAAGTAAGCGTTACTCAAGATGAGGCTAATGAAGCGGGAATTACGGTTTACCACTTACATGTAGCACAGTCTGACATGGGTAGAGTTATAGGTAAACAAGGAAGAATAGCTAAGGCTATTAGAACTGTAATGCGTGCATGTGCAACAAGGGAAAATGAAAAAATAGCTGTTGAAATTGATTAATAGCAGTAAAAAGTAGCGAAGGGTGTGTGCTTGTTTGATTACAAGTTGTAACCTTTCGCCTTTTGATTTTCAAAAAATATGATATTTTTTGAAGGACAGTATAAACAAAGTTTGAAGCTTATTTTAAAGCTTTGTTGTCTATAAATTTTGCACTAAGAATATTTGTTTGACAAATTCGGCAAATATTTTCTATATAAGCATACAAAAATAAATTTATTCAACAATATCACGAAAATAAAGAAATTTTGGTACATTTGACTTTATGTGAAGTTAATATTGCTAAAAACATCATTAAAATGTTGATTGAATATGATAAAATATACACAGAAGGGTATGTGTGAAACAGATGAAACAATTTTTAGAAGCGGGTAAGATTGTAGGAACGCATGGCGTGAAAGGAGAAATGAAGCTGGAGTGTTGGACAGATTCGCCACTGATCATAAAAAAAGCAGGTAGGATTTTTTTTGATGAAGGTAAAGAGGAAGCAGGGCTTGAAAGTTCTCGTGTGCATAAAAATTTACTTTTAATTAAGCTTAAAAGTGTAAATGATGCAAGTGATGCCGACCTTCTTAGAGGAAAAATAGTCTATATTGACAGAAAAGACATAAAACTTCAAAGCAAACAGTATTTTATTGCAGATTTAATTGGACTAGAGGTTTACGATGGCGAAAATGGGCAATACTATGGTGTGATTGAAGATGTCTTTAAAACTGGCGCAAACTCTGTTTATAAGATTGTAAATGAAAGTAAAGAGTACCTTTTCCCGGCAGTTGATCACATGATTAAAAATACCGATATAAAGGCAAATAGAATTGAAGTTTTACCTATAGACGGCATATTTAATGACGGAGGATATAGCGATGCGAATTGATGTAGTAACGCTTTTTCCAAAAATCTGCAAAGCTGCCTTAGATGAAAGTATAGTGGCAAGAGCCAGAAAAAGAGGGCTGTTGCAAGTTTGTTTTCACCAACTTCGAAATTTTTCAAAAAACAAACACAAAACTGTAGATGATACACCCTTTGGTGGTGGCAAAGGTATGCTCTTAATGCCTGAGCCAATTGCTAATTGTTTTGATAAAATTTGTGAACATTTAGGAGAGTCGCCACATATAATTTATATGTCCCCAAAAGGAAAAGTTTTAAATCAAGAAATGGTTAGAAATCTTGCACTTAAAGATAATATAATCATTCTTTGTGGACACTATGAAGGGGTTGACCAAAGGATCATTGATGAGTATGTAGACGAGGAGGTATCTTGTGGAGATTATGTCTTGACAGGAGGTGAGCTTCCGGCTATGGTGCTTGTTGATGCGGTTTCAAGAATGAAACCGGGAGTCTTGCCTGAAGATGTTTGCTTTGTTGATGAAAGCCATTACGAAGGTCTTTTAGAACACCCTCAGTATACAAGGCCTGCTGTATGGCGCGATAAGGAGGTGCCGAAAATATTGTTATCAGGAAATCATTCAAACATAAAAAAATGGAAAACAGAAAAATCTCTTGAAGCTACTAAAAAATTGAGGCCCGACTTGCTTGAAAATTAATTTTTATTAGTATAAATTTTCATATTAGAAATATAAATTTTTAATTGGTTTCAGTTATTTTCCTGTAGAATAAAATAAGTAGAATAATTTTGTAAAAAAAGACGAATAAAGTATCGAAATTAAAAAAAATCATAGCTAATCAATACGAATTTGTCGAATTATTATTGACTTATGGTCAGTTTATAAGTATAATTAAAAAATGTTGTTGAGGAATGTGCCCAACAAAATAAAACAATTTCTTGAATTTAGGAGAGTGAATTGCATGTTCGATAAGGAAGTTATGGTTCAAAACCAGGTGGGATTACATGCTCGCCCAGCTACTTTCTTCATACAGAAGGCGAATGAATTTAAAGCATCAATATGGGTAGAAAAAGAAGAGAGAAGAGTTAATGCAAAAAGTTTGCTTGGTGTTTTATCACTTGGCATAGTTGGCGGAACGGGTATCCGTATTATCGCTGATGGTGTTGATGAAAAAGAAGCTGTTGACAGCTTAGTAAATCTTGTAGAATCCGGTTTTGCGGAGTAAATTTAACACTGCTAAAAGCACCGTTGGCCATTTAAGCCACGGTGCTTTTTATATAATAAATTAAGAGAGGCACTATGACTGGTGAAAATAAAAACTTAAAAAAACTTCGGGAAAAAGCTATGGCTCTTCCAATGCAACCTGGAGTTTATTTGATGAAAAATGATAAAAAGGTAATTATATATGTTGGAAAGGCAAAAGCTCTTAAAAATAGAGTAAGCCAGTATTTCGGTTCTGATAAAAACCATCAAGAAAAGGTAATTAAGATGGTTTTAAATGTTGAGGATTTTGAATATATAGTTACAGACAGCGAATTTGAAGCCTTGGTGCTTGAAAATAGTTTAATTAAGCAGTATCAACCTAAATATAATATACTTTTAAAAGATGACAAGGGTTATAGTTATGTGAAAATAACAAAGCCACCTTGGTCCAAAATTTCGCAGGTAACTAAAACTGAAAAAGATGATGCAAAATATTTGGGGCCATATTTAAGCATATTCTCTACCAAAGAGATTGTTGATGAGGCGAAAAAGATATTTAAACTACCTTCTTGCACAAAACGTTTTCCAGAAGATTTTAGAAAAGGCAGACCATGCCTTAATTTTTATATCAAGCAGTGTCTTGCGCCTTGTACAGGGAAAGTCAAAGAAAAAGATTATTCGGAACTTGTTATGGAAGCGATAGAATTTATCAAAGGCGGGTCAAGTGCTAGTATACAAAATTTGACAGAGAAAATGGAAAAAGCAGCAGAAGATTTAGAGTTTGAGAGGGCTGCAAAAATTAGAGACAGAATAAATGCTATTAAAAGAGCAGGCCAAAAGCAAAAAGTGGTTATGTCCACTACGAAGAGACAAGATATTTTGGCGGTGGCACAAAATAAGCAACGTGCAGTTGTAACAGTTTTAGTATTTGAAAATCACAGACTATGCGACAGGGTGGATTTCTCTTTTAAAGACTGTGAAGATGCAAACGAGCTTAGAGCAGATTTTATAAGGCAGTACTATGACAGGTCAGAAAATTTACCGCCATATATATATATTGATGAAGAGGTTGAGGACAAAGAACTTTTAGAACAAATGATATCTGAAAAAGCAGGAAAGAAAGTAAGTATTATTGTTCCGCTTAAAGGTGATAAACTGAAACTTGTTCAAATGTGTATGGCAAATGCAGCAGAAAAACTTTCTGACGGGCAATTTAGAAGCGGTAAAGAGCTTTCAGCCCTTGATGAGCTTGGCAGATTGCTAGGCTTTAAAACACCACCATCTTATATAGAAGCCTATGATATTTCAAACCTTGCAGGGAGTGAAAATGTGTGCGGAATGGTAGTTTTTGAAGATGCAAGACCGCTAAAATCTGCTTATAGAAAATTTAAAATTAACACTGTAATAGGGCAAGATGATTATGCGTCTATGTCAGAGGCTATAAAAAGAAGATTTAATGAATATGAAAAATTAATGGACAGTGGTGAAGGCTTTGGGAGAATGCCCGATTTAATTTTGCTTGATGGCGGAAAAGGACATGTGTCGGTAATTACAAAGCTTGTAAGGGCATTAGGTTATGATGTGCCAATTTACGGCATGGTAAAAGATGATAAGCACAAAACAAGAGCTATAGCTCAAAACGGTGGCGAAATTGCTATTAATTCAACCAGAAAAGCATTCACACTTGTGTCATCAATTCAAGATGAAGTGCATAGATTTGCAGTGTCTTATCATCACAATAGGCGTAAAAAAACATCGTTTTCATCTTCGCTTTTACAAATTGACGGCGTAGGCGAAAACAGGGCAAAACTGCTTTTAGGGCACTTTAAAACAATTAAAGCGATAAAAGAAGCGACATATGATGAACTTTGCATGGTTAAAGGAATGGACAAAAAAACTTCTTTAAATGTATATAATCACTTTAAAAATGAATAAAATATACTTGCAAATGTTTCAAAATATGATATTTTATATAAATTTTTATATAAAAGGTTGACATATTTATTATTTAGTGTGATAATAATAGCGCTAAAAAATATTAATTAGACAGGCATGGTAATTATGCGAATTATTTCAGGTTTAAGTAAAGGGAAAAAACTTGTAAGCCCACAAGGTCTTGATGTAAGACCTACATCAGATAGGGTTAAACAAGCTTTTTATAATATAGTTCAGTTTCAAATTGAGGGACGCAGTTTTTTGGACTTGTTTGCAGGTTCGGGTCAAATTGGACTTGAGGCAGCTAGCAGGGGTGCGAAAAATGTAGTACTTGTAGACAGTGTTTCAAGCTCGGTTAAAATTATAGAGCAAAATATTCGTGCAACATCACTGCAAGATACAGTGAAAGTTATGGAAGCTGATGCTATTATGTATATTAAAAATACAGCAGAGACATTTGATATATGCTTTTTAGATCCACCGTATTTAAAAGGTATAATAGAAGAGGCACTGCCTTTTGTTGTAGAAAAAACAAATAAGGGCGGAGTTATAGTGTGCGAGCACCCGGTAGAAGAAATTTTGCCAACACAGTGCGAAGATTTTGTAAAAGTTAAAACTTATAAATATGGTAAAATTTGTCTTAGTGTTTATAGAAATAAAGATTTTATATAAAATAGGAGCGAAATATTAGTATGACAATTGCAGTTTGTCCGGGAAGTTTTGACCCGGTGACCTTGGGGCATCTTGATATTATTACTCGTGCTTGCAAAATTTTTGATAAGGTAATAGTTGCAGTTCCAGATAATCCAAAGAAAAAGGCAAGTTTTAGTGTTGAAGAAAGAATTAACTTGATAAAAAAAGTCACAAAGGGCCTAAATGTAGAGGTTGTGGCGGTTAAAGGTTTGCTTGCAGATTTTGCGAAAAAAGTCGGCGCTACCGCAATTGTAAAGGGTCTTCGTGCCATGACAGATTTTGAATATGAATTTCAAATGGCACTGACAAATAAAAAATTAAATCCTGAGCTAGAAACAATGTTTCTTGCTACAAGCTCTGAAAATATGTTTTTAAGTTCCAGTATGGTAAAACAGGTTGCAGGCTTTTCAGGAGATATATCGCATTTTGTTCCAAAAGAAATTTTAGAAGAAATAAAAGAAAGATTGTGTGCTAAGAATTAATAAGCGCATGAGGGAGGGAAATAAACATGGATAATAATCAAAACAGTATTCAAGATTTACTAGATGAGCTTTTTGACCTATTTGAAAAAGGATGGGTTATGCCACTTTCAGGAGGAAAAACATTTGTTGATACTCAAGAGGCAAAACAAATATTAGAAGAAATAAGAGAAGCGCTTCCTTATGAAATTGAAGAAGCGAAAAAAGTTCTTTTTGAAGCAGATCAAAGAATTAATCAGGCTAGAAAAGAAGCTGAGGGCATTATTAAAAATGCAGAAAACATGGCAAATCAAATGGTAAATGAAACTGAAGTTGTAAGACAGGCGCAGGCAAAGGCGAATGATCTTATGATGCAAGGACAAAATAAGTTTAATGAGATGCGTCAAGCCTCAAGTTTTTATGTTGAAGACATAATGCGCAGAGCAGATGAGTCTTTATCAGAAATTGTAGCTGAGGTTAGACAAAAAAGACAAGAAATTAAACAGAGCCAACAAAACGGGCAAATGTAATTATTATAGCATTAAAAACACTCCACTATATATTGTGGAGTGTTTTTTTTATTATCCTATATTGAGTAATAATAGAGATTTACATAATTTTACTATTGCCAAAAAAGAGGTTTTGCTTTATAATTTTGATATGAGAAGTGGGTAAAAGTGCATGTAAATGTCATAAAGTGGTGGCAAAGTGTGGGTGAAAGGAGGAGGCAGTATGTTATATGGTGAATATGTTCATAATATGGACCCAAAAGGTCGTGTAACGGTGCCTTCTAAATTTCGTGAAGAACTTGGTGACGCTTTTTTTATTGGCAGAGGTGTTGACGGGTGCCTTTACATGCAATCAAAAGAAGAGCTTGATAAAATGCAGGAGAAGATTAGCGGAAGACCTGCAAAGATTGCGGCTCAATTATCAAAATTTTTTGTATCAGGCAGTATTTGTGTTGAAACAGATAAGCAAGGAAGAATATTAATTCCACAAAATCTAAGACAACATGCAGGACTTTTAAAAGAAGTTGTAATAGCTGGTACAGGTCCCAGAGCGGAAATTTGGGATGCCGAAAAATGGAATGATTACATAAGTGCTATAACACCTGAAGTTTTAGACGAAGCTATTGGTGATATGATCTTATAATTATATCATAAAAGCGAGAGTGGGTAAATAATGGAATTTAAGCATGTATCTGTTTTGTTCAGTGAAAGTATAGATGAACTTTTAATAAAAGATAATGGAATATATATCGACGGTACAGCAGGTGGCGGAGGCCACAGTAGCGCTATACTTGAAAAGTTAAAAGGCGGAAAACTTGTGTCAATAGACCAAGACCCAGATGCTATAAAGGTTTTAAAAGAGAAATTATCAAAATATGATAATTCAATTTTAGAAATGGGCAACTTTTCGCAAATGGAAGAGATTGCTCATAAAAATGATATATATGAAGTTGACGGTGTTTTGCTTGATATAGGAGTATCCTCGTTTCAGCTAGATGAAACAGATAGAGGTTTTTCTTATCATAACGACGCAGTTCTTGATATGAGAATGAGCAAAAGCGGAGTTTCTGCAAAAGATATTGTAAATGAAAAAGACTGGAAAGAAATTGCGAAGATTATAAGTATGTATGGCGAAGAAAAATTTGCCGTGCCAATTGCAAAAGCCATAGTGAAAAATAGAGCCGAAAAGCCTATAGAAACCACAGTAGAGCTTGCAGAAATTATTAAATCGGCTTTGCCAGCAGCTGTAAAAAGAGAGGGTGGACACCCTGCAAGAAAAACTTTTCAGGCTTTAAGAATAGAAGTAAATGATGAGCTTGGGAACTTAAAAAGAGGTCTAAAAGCAGCATTTAATTTACTTAAACCTGGTGGAAGACTGTGCGTAATAACTTTCCATTCGCTTGAAGACAGAATAGTTAAAAAGCAAATGAATGAGTGGTGCATATCTTGTACCTGTCCAAAAGAATTTCCAATTTGTGTCTGCGGTGGTAAGGCACAAGCAAAAGTGATATATAAAAGGGGAATACTTCCCTCAAAACAAGAAATAGATGAAAATCCTAGAGCACGAAGTGCAAGGCTTAGGGTGCTTGAAAAATTATAAAAAAGGGTGAAACGATGAGCAGATACAATAGAAACGACAGCATATATGACGGTAATGCAGCAAGAAAAGTAGCTGCTCCGAAAAGACGACCAAGAAGAGTACAAGAAGAACAAAAAAATAATGTTGTTACAATTAGTGAAAAAGATTTAAGAAGAGCAAAATTTAAAAACTTGGTTTTGCCTCAAATGGCGAAAAGAATAATTGCAATAACGCTAATATTTTCAGCTGCAATGATGATGCTAAATGGACAAGTTGAGCTGTCGGCACTTAGTGCACAGCTTAGCACAAAAACAGAATACTTAGCAGAGCTTGAAAGTGTTGAAATAACAAGAAGCATGGAGATAAATAATTTCTCAGACATTACAGAGCTTGAGCTTTATGTTAAAGAAAACTTGGGAATGGAAAAAATTAATAGTAGTCAAATAATATATGTTAATTTTGCAAAAGAGGATAAAGGCGAGGTTTTTGTAGAGGAAACTCCAGGATTTTTTGAATCAATTTTTAATACAATTGCTTCATGGTTGTCATAATATAAAAATTTTAAGAATAAATCTGCAATAAGGTGAACGAAAATTTTCTTCGAGCACATAGCCTGACCGATATAATCAGAACCCGTTTTGCAGTTAAAGTGATTTATAGAGGGTTAAGACTGATATCTTGACCCTCATTTTACTGTTTATTAAAGGAGAATGTATATGTTTAAAAGCAGAAGGAGTATAGAAAATGCCAAAGCGATACTGGTCTTTGGTGTTTTGGTGCTTATGTTTATGGTTGCAATAGGGGCTCTGATAAACTGGCAAATAGTAAGAGGAGAAGAGCTTAAGGTAAGTGCGACAAATCAAAGTCTTGTACCAACAGAACTTTCTGCAATGAGAGGAACCATATACGACGCAACAGGAGATAAAATTCTTGCGCAAAGTGCAAGCGTTTGGAATGTTGCACTTGACTCGAATTATATAGATCAAAACAGTCAGGATAAAGAGTTGTTGGCATCAGGTCTTGCAAGTATACTAGGTCTTGAATATGACTATGTATATGAAAGAGCAAGCCTTGAGAGCAACTTTACTTATATTGCAAAGAAGATTGAAAGCGACACACGAGATCAAATTTTAACTTTTTTAGATGAAAATGATATTGGTGGTAGTGTAATTTTAGAAGACGACTATAAAAGATATTACCCATATGGCTCAACAGCTTCGGTGGTAATTGGTTTTACAGGAAGCGACAACACAGGTCTTGCTGGTCTTGAATATGAATATAATGACATATTAAGTGGAACAACAGGTCAAATGGTTAGTTTTAAAAATGCGCACGGAACAGATATGCCATTTCAGTATGAGCAGTTTATAGCTCCTGAAAGCGGAAGTGACTTAATACTTACAATTGATGAAACTGTACAAAGTATAGTTGAAAAACATCTTAGAGAAGGAATAGAAAAGTACGAAGCAAAAGAGGGTGCCACAGCTGTTGTTATGGATGTAAACACTGGCGCTATAATTGCGCTGGCAACAGGTAGTGACTTTGACTTAAATGATCCATTTACAATAGCGGATGAAGAAGTTTTAGCCGAAATAAACGAAATTCCTGATGAAGAGCAGTCAGCGGCACTAAATGAAGCACTACAAAAGCAGTGGAGAAATAAAGCTGTAAGTGATACATATTATCCAGGTTCTGTTTTTAAGCCTATAACAGGTTCAGCGGCACTTGAAACTGCGGCGATAGATTTAAATACAACATTTACATGCACCGGTTCTCATATAGCGTACTCTGGAGCGGACCCAATTGCTTGTTGGAATAGCTATGGTCATGGCACACAGACGGTGGCACAAGCTATATCAAATTCTTGTAACCCATTTATGATGCAAATGGCGGATAAGCTTGGAATAGAAGATTTTTATTCGTACTTTGAAGCTTTTGGCTTTTCAGATGTAACAGGAATAGACTTACCTGGCGAAACAAAGGGTGTTGCAAGAACAGATGAAACTATGGATTATCTTGACTTAATGGTTTATTCTTTTGGTCAAAACTTTGGTGTAACGCCTATACAAATGATTACAGCAATGTCAGCTGTTGCAAATGGTGGGTATATAGTACAACCACATGTTGTAGATAAAGTTCTTGATGAAGAAGGAAACGTGGTGCAAGAGGCAGATACAACATATAAACGACAAGTTATTTCAGAAGAAACATCTAAAGCAATGTCTGAAATTTTGCATGAAACCGCAACCACAGGTACTGCAAAAAACGGAAATGTTCCCGGATATAAAATTGCAGGTAAAACAGGTACTTCAGAAAAAATTGACAAATGGGTACTTGACCCTACACAGCCTAAAGAATACGTAGTGTCGTACTGTGGGTTTGCACCGGCAGATGATCCGCAATATGCATGTCTTGTATATTATGATGAGCCATCTAATGCAGCAGGTTCAGGCCAAGCGGCACCAACATTTTCAGCTATAATGAGAGAGGTTTTACCGTATCTTGGAGTTGAAATGGATTTAGAAGATGACGAAGGATTAGGCCTTTCACAAGTAATAGTGCCATCTGTTTTAGGTCTTACTGTAGAGGAAGCAAAATCTGCTATAGAAGAAAAAGGACTTGAGGTTGAAGTTTATGGCGATGACAGTGATGAAAAGGTAGTTTTAGCACAAACTCCATCAGGAGGAACCTTGGTTCAGCAAGATGGTCAAGTGATAATTTATACTGAGGAAAATCTATCAGGTGAAAATCTTGTAGAGGTACCTGACTTTACAGGCAAAACAGTATCAGAGTGCAATGAATTAATAAGCTCACTTGGGCTTCAAATGATGTTCTCTGGTGCATCAAGTAGTGGTCAATTACTTGCAGAAAACCAAGATATCCCTGCAGGGTCATTGGTAGAGCCTGCAACGGTAATCACAATTACATTTATAGATTACAGCGGTGGTGAAACTACTACCGAAACAGCAGTTATAGATAATTAATTTTAGGAAATTATGGAAAAGGATGGAAAATACAATGAATAGCATGTATGTTACTGCGGGAGCAATTTTAGGTTTTTTAATAACGGCGGTTTTAGGAGTTTGGATGATACCGTTTTTGCATAAACTTAAATTTGGGCAAACAATAAGAGAAGTAGGTCCTTCTTGGCATCAGAAAAAACAAGGAACACCTACAATGGGCGGACTTATGTTTATAATAGGTGTGGTAGTTGCCGTTATGATTTGCGTGCCGCTTCACCTGAGCACTTCAGGAGAAACATTTTTGGTAGTAACAAGAATTTTTTCAGGTCTTTTAATGTCAGTTGCGTTTGGCATAGTTGGTTTTTTTGATGACTTTATAAGCATTGTGAAAAAAAGAAATTTAGGACTTACCGAAAAACAAAAATTAGTGCTACAATTTCTAATTGCAGGGGGCTACCTTGTGTCAGAATCAATTGCAGGAGCTACTACACAAACTTATATACCATTTGTTGGTCTTATAGATTTAGGTTATGCATATTACGTTTTAGGTGCTTTACTAATTGTGGGAATTGTAAATGCAGTTAACTTTACAGACGGAATAGATGGACTAAACGGAAGCGTTACATTCTTTGTGTGCCTTGCATTAATGCTTTGCTCATTCATACTATTTTACCAAGGAATTGCAATATTTGCAGCGGCATCAGCAGGTGCTTGCATAGGTTTTTTACTTTGGAATTTCCATCCAGCAAAAGTTTTTATGGGCGATACAGGCTCACTTTTCCTAGGTGGCGTAATATGCGCTTTAAGTCTTGGCATAAACAGACCGATTTTATTGCTACCTTTGGGTATAATATACATAATTGAAATAGTTTCAGTTGTGCTTCAAGTGCTGTATTTTAAACTTACAAAAGGTAAAAGACTATTCAAAATGGCGCCAATTCATCATCATTTTGAGATGAATGGCTGGAGTGAAGTCAAAATATGTATAGTAGCTTCACTTGTCACCATAGTAGGTGGAGCAGTAGGCGTGTTAAGCACAATTTACGGCTAATTCGTATTAATTTTATGGAGGTAAAATGGCAATGGATAGAGCCGTAGGTAGAAGAGATGCTCCAAATAGAAGCACTGCTACAAGTAGAAGCAGAAGTAGGCGCAGAAGAAGGAACATAGATAGTAATCAAAGAGTAAGAAGACCACTTTCAAATAAAAGTATGAAGTATCGCCTTTTCCATTTGGGAAGAGGACTTGATATTCCAATACTTAGCTTAGTACTGGTTTTGGTAAGCATAGGTCTTATCATGGTTTTCTCTGCAAGTTACCCAAATGCGTACTACTCAGGAAACAGTTATGGATATATAATTAACCAAGCACAGTTTGCTGTCATAGGTATAATTGCAATGTTATTGATATCAGTAATAGATTATCATGTGTTAAAAAGATTTAATAAACTGTTTTTTGGAATTACAATAGTGCTACTCGTAATGGTTCTCGCATTTAGGGGTACTGCAATAGCGCCTTTACAAGGAACGGCAAATAGATGGCTTGACTTAGGTTTTATAGACTTTCAGCCCTCAGAGGTTGCAAAATTTACGCTGGTAGTCATGCTTGCAAGCATAATATCTAAAGCAGGAGATAAAATTAAAACATTTAGGTTTGGCGTTCTTCCTTGTTTTGGTGCAACACTGACAATAGGTGTTTTAATACTGCTTGAAAGGCATGTTTCGGCAACGATTATCATAGTTACTATTGCTGCAATAATAATGTTTGTTGGCGGTATTAAATTTAGATGGTTTGCCATAGTTTTAGGTGCGGCAGGTGTTGCAATATTATTTATGGTTTTAACTACAGATATCTTTGCATATGCAGCGGCAAGGCTTGATGGCTGGTTTGATCCATTTAGCGTATACCAAACAAAACAATCAATTTATGCAATAGGTTCAGGGCAAATTTTTGGAGTTGGCCTTGGGCAATCAAGACAAAAATATCAATATCTTCCTGAACCACAAAATGACTTTATTTTTGCAATTGTGTGCGAAGAACTTGGCTTTATCGGAGCTACAATCATAATACTGCTATTTGTTGCACTTATTTGGCGTGGAGTATATGTTTCAATACGTGCTAAAGACAAATTTGGTATGCTTGTGGGACTTGGAGTTACATTTATTATTGGAGTGCAAACCGTTTTAAATATTTGTGTTGTTACGGCTGTAATTCCAAATACCGGAATCAGTTTACCGTTTTTTAGCTATGGAGGTACATCGCTTGTCACCTTGCTTGCTGAAATGGGAGTGCTGCTTTCAATATCAAGAAGCTCATACGTTGAAGCAACTTAGGAGGAAATATGAGAGTATTATTTACAGGCGGAGGAACAGCAGGACATATAAATCCCGCACTTGCCGCTGCAAATTATCTTAAAAGCAAAAATCCTGATGTGGAAATTTTATTTGTAGGAAACAAAGGGGCAATGGAAGAAAAACTTGTCCCTCCTGCAGGATATAATATAAAAACAATAAGTATATCAAGCTTTAGTAGAAAAATGACACCTAAGGGCATAGCGAAAAATTTTTCAACACTGGCAAAAATTGTAACTGCGTCTAGTGCATCACGAAAAATAATTAAAGAGTTTAAACCTGATGTCTGTGTAGGCACAGGAGGATACGTATGTGGTCCTGTAATAAGAGAGGCGTCAAAGCTTAAAATACCATGTGTACTGCACGAATCAAATGCATATCCAGGAGTTACTGTAAAACTTCTTGCAAAAAGACTTCATACACTTATGATAGCCTTAGAAGATGCAAAGAAATATTTACCAGAAAGTGTAAATACAGTCGTTACGGGAAATCCTGTAAGGGCAGAGCTATTACAGGTTAGTAAAAAAGAAGCAAGGAAAAGACTGGGGCTTGACAACAGACCTATGATACTTTCGTTTGGAGGAAGTTTAGGTTCAGCTGTGCTTAATGAGAACATGGCAAATGTTATAAAAGAATCTGTTAAAACAGACAAATACCAACATATACACAGTTATGGATATTCAAAACTTAATAAACCCATGCCTAAACTGCTTTCAGAGATGGGCGTGGTGCTTGAAGAAAAATCAAATATCAGAGTTTTAGAGTATATAAACAATATGGCAGATTGTATGGCAGCGGCTGACCTTGTTATATCAAGGTCGGGTGCTATGAGTGTTAGCGAAATTCAAGCACTTGGCAAGGCATCAATTTTAATACCATCTCCAAATGTTGCTGAAAATCATCAGTTTCATAATGCGATGGCGCTTGTTAATAAGGGTGCTGCAAAAATTGTAGAAGAAAAAGATTTAAGCCCTACATACCTTTTAGAGAAAATTGACGAAATTTTTCTTAAAGATGGAGAGGCTGAAAAAATAGGCAAAAAGGCATATGAAATGTTTGTGCCTGATGTTGATGAAAAAATTTATAATGTAATATTAAAAGCCGCAGGCAGTTTTGACAACTAAGAAATTTTATTGTATTATAGTTTATCACTTAAATTTCACTAAGGCATATTATGGATTATACATAAATGCAAAAGGTGGGATTTATATGATTTATATCGAAGGACCATCTAAAATACAGGGTGAAATAAATTTGCAGGGCGCAAAAAACAGTATACTGCCTTTACTAGCCGCATCTATGGTTTGTAAAGGTGAGAGCATATTACATAATTGTCCCTGTATTTCAGACGTTGACACGGCTGTGAAAATTTTGGCTCATTTAGGGTGCAAATGCACACGAGAGGGAAAGTCTTTAATTATTAACACGGATAATTTGAAAAACTTTGACATTCCACATGATTTAATGCGAGAAATGCGATCCTCTATTGTGTTTTTAGGAAGTATAATTTCTAAATTTAAAAAGGCATCACTCTCTTTTCCTGGAGGATGTGAGCTGGGGGCAAGGCCAATAGATTTACATCTGTCAGCACTTAAAAAGATGGATGTAGAGATTGAAGAGGCACAAGGCATAATATGTTGTAGTGCGCCAAGGGGGATAAAGGGAAGTAACATTACACTCTCATTTCCAAGTGTGGGTGCAACAGAAAACATAATAATTGCTGCAGTTGTATCAAATGGAAACACAGTGATAGAAAATGCGGCAAGAGAACCTGAAATTGTAGATCTTGCAAACTTTTTAAACAAGTGTGGAGGTAAGGTTTTTGGTGCAGGTGGAAGCAGAATTGAAATAGAGGGCGTTGACGAAATTCACGGCTGTGAGCACGAGATAATGCCTGATAGAATAGTTGCAGCAACATATATGGCAAGTGC
>CAYJJB010000003.1:47174-56295 GCA_964370405.1 uncultured Eubacteriales bacterium
GTTAAAAAATTGCCCTAACTCTTCTATAATGACAATATTATCAGTTTTTGAAGAAGCTGGTTGCAGAATAATAAAAGACTCAGATAGACTATATCTTTGTGCACCAAAACAGCTTGAGTCTATAAAATCTATTAGAACCATGCCCCACCCAGGCTTTCCAACTGATGCACAGGCACCAATTATGGCAATGGCAGTTTTGGGGCAAGGAACTAGTGTGTTTGTGGAGAATATTTTTGAAAGCCGATTTAAACATGCACAGGAGTTAAAGCGCATGGGAGCTAAAATAAATATAGAGGGCAAGGTTGCAGTAGTTGAAGGTGTGGAAAAGCTTTGGGGTGTTCCCGTATATGCAATGGAATTAAGAGGAGGCGCTTCGCTTATAGTTGCAGGGCTTGCAGCACACGGCAAAACCAGTATATCTGGAGTAGAGTACATAGATAGAGGGTATGAAGATATAGTTGGAAACCTGTCTAGCTTGGGCGCAAATATTAAAAGAGACTGAAAAAGATAAGGAGGAGAAAATGGATAATAGACCTCAAAAAAGAGTGACTGTAGATGATGAGAGAAGCATAAGAGCATTTAAAGAAAAAAATAAAAAAGCAAAACTGAAAAAACAAAAAATTATGCTAATTGCAGTAGCATCACTAATTTTTATGGTATTAGTATTTGTTTTTATCCTTGTTTTCTTTAGAATAAATAATATAACTGTACAAGGTTCAACAAAATATACACAAGAAGAACTGCTTTTAGCAGGTGGAGTTTCAAATGGAAGCAATCTTTTGTTTTTAAATACCGAAAGTACTAAAGAAAAAATTATGAATACATACTCATATGTGGACGATGTCATAATTAAAAAAACATTTCCGTCTACCATAGAAATTGAAGTTGTTACCGCTGAGATTTGTTATAACTTTTTAAATGGCGCAGAACCTACTTACGCAAGTGTAGATGGCAGAGTGCTTGAAAGTGGAGCGCATGTAGAGGGTGAGTTTGCAGATGTAAAGTCAGGTGTATTTACAGTTGAGGGTGGTTATGTTAAATTTGAGGACACTGCTGAGAATACAGCATTTTACGACATAGCAGCAAGTCTTGAAAATACTGATGTAACAAAGATTACTGAAATTGATATAACAAATGTTTATCAAATAAAAATGCTTTATGATGACAGAATTGAAATGGAACTTGGCGATGCGCTAGATTTAGAAGAGAAAATAAATTTTGGTTTAGGTATTTTTGCAAATGAGGGTATTAAAGAAAATGAAAAAGGCGTGCTGGACTTAACTTTTGCCACAGAGTCAAATAAGGCGTATTTTGCAAACTCTGTAGATGAAGGTGATGACACTCAGGAAATAACAGGTGAAGATTACAGTGCGTCATCAAGTGAAGAAGGTGAAGAAGAGCCCGGTGAAGAAGACGAGCAAAGCTCGCAAGATGATTCCAGCTCAATTGATGAAAATCTACCACAAAGAGGCGACGATATACCTGATGTGTAAAGTCAAAGTGCATTACAAAACTGGAAAAATGACACAAATTTACAAATTATTACAAGTAAATTAAATATGTAAAGTAAAAATTTAAAAAAAATTGTGTTTTTTTTCGATATAGCCTTGAAATTTTATCAAAAAGATGATAAATTATAAAGTACAATGTATTTATCTTATGTAAAGCGTTTTGAGATTATAAAGTAAAGTTGCTTTAACAAGGATTTTATCTTTAAGATAAACTAAAATTAATTAGAAATTAAATTTGAAAGAAATAAAAAATATTAGGAGGAAAATTAAAATGCCTTTTGAAATTGACAACATGTTAAATGATTCACCACAATCAATAAGAGTAATCGGTGTTGGTGGTTGTGGAGGAAATGCTGTTAACAGAATAGCAGCAGTTGGAGTTCAGTCTGTGGAGCTAATCTGCATGAATACAGATAAACAAGCTCTAACAAGATCTCAAGCTCACCAAAAACTACAACTTGGCGAAAAAATCACAGGCGGTAGAGGCGCAGGTTCTAAACCTGAAGTTGGTGCAAAGGCGGCTGATGAAAGCCGTGAAGCAATTGCAAATATGCTAAAAGGTGCCGACATGGTGTTTATTACAGCTGGTATGGGCGGCGGAACCGGAACAGGTGCAGCTCCAATAGTTGCTGAAATTGCAAAAGACTTAGGTGCGCTTACTGTAGGTATAGTAACAAAACCTTTCGCTTTTGAAGGAAAAAAACGTATGGAACAAGCAGAGCAAGGAATTGCGTCTTTAAGAGAACATGTTGACTCACTTGTAGTTATTCCAAATGAAAGACTAAACCTTGTAAGTGAAACAAAAATCACACTTGCAAATGCTTTCCAAGTGTCTGATGATGTTTTAAGACAAGGCGTACAAAGTATTTCAGATCTTATACTTGTACCAGGCTTTGTTAACCTTGACTTTGAAGATGTTAAGTCTGTCATGCAAAATGCAGGATACGCTCACATGGGTGTTGGTCGTGCAAACGGTAAAGACAAGGCAGAGCAAGCTGCAATTCAAGCTATTTCAAGTCCTCTTTTAGAAACTGCAATTGCAGGCGCTAGAGGCGTTATTATAAACATAAAATCATCTGCTGATATAGCACTTGATGAAATTAATATAGCTTCTCAACTTATCACTGAAAGAGCAAGCGAAGATGCAAACATAATTTGGGGTGCTGCGTTTGATGATAATATGGAAGACGAGATGTGCATAACAGTTATTGCAACAGGTTTCCCTGGTATGAACGGCGAGTTCGTTCCTGCAAAAGACCCTATGCTTGACTTCATTTCAAATCCTGAAAATGAGCTACCAGTGAACTTCCAAACTCCTGCAATGCCACAACAAACTATGGCGCAACCTCAACAAAATGCGCCAATGTCACATATGCCTGATGTAACTCCAGCAGTTGCACCACAAACAGGTATACCAGAGGACGATACATTTACAGATATTATGTCTATTTTTAACAGAAAATAAAAAACTTAGAGATATTGCGCTATAAGTGCGATATCTCTAATGAATTAAAAGGAGTATTTAATATTATGGGTAAAATTTTAGGTGTACATCACATTGCAATTTTTGCATCAGTTGATAAATTTGACAAGACAGTAGCTCTTTATAAAGATATACTAGGGCTTGAAGTAGTGCGCAGCTGGGGTGAAGGTAGCACAAGGGGCATAATGATTTCTTGTGGAGATAATACTGTATTAGAAATTATGTCAAAAGAAGAAACTGCAAAAGAGCCAGATGGAATTTTTGCTCACATAGCTTTTGAAGTTGACGAAGTTGACAGTTTAGTTGAAACTGTAAGAGCGGCAGGTTATGAAGTTACTATGGAATCTACAGATGTAACAATTAGCTCAGAACCTCCATACCCAATTAGAGTTGCATTTTTCAGAGGAGAAATGAACGAGCACGTGGAATTTTTTAAAGTGTATTAATTAAAACTGAGAGTGAGGGAAAGGCGTGTGCATAATTGCGCGCGCCCTCTTTTAATATGAATGAGATAAGAGTACATACTAAAGATATAAAGGAAATGGCTAAAGTGCTAAAGGCAGGGCAAAAAATTCTGCTTTCAGGCACAGTTTATACATCACGAGATGCCGCTCACAAAAGAATTGATGAGGCTATATGTAAAGGTGAAAAACTTGCGTATGACCTTGAAAATGCATGTATATATTACGCAGGCCCAACTCCAACACCTCCAGGGCTTGCGATAGGCTCTTGTGGGCCTACCACAAGTACTCGAATGGACGCATATTCTCCTAAATTTTTGGATATGGGTCTTAAATGTATGATTGGTAAAGGCAAAAGAAATCAAGAGGTAATTGATGCAATAGTCAGAAACAAGGCGATATATCTTTGCGCTCTGGGCGGTGCTGGAGCGCTTGCTTCAAGGTGTATAAAAAGTGCAAAAGTAATAGCATATGAGGACTTAGGTTGCGAATCAGTAAAGGAGCTTGTTATAGAAGATTTTCCACTTATTGTCGCAATAGACTCTAATGGAGAAAGTATTTTAGTTTGAGGTGCAATTTGACAAATTTACTTATAAAACTTTTTGTTAAAAATAAAGATGACTTAAAAGCTTTTGGCGTCCGTGAAAGTTATGGTAAAGTAGCAGGACTTGTCGGCATAGTGTCGAATATATTACTTTTTGGAATTAAATTTTTCATTGGCACACTCTTTAGCTCTGTGTCTGTTGTTGCAGATGCACTTAACAATTTATCTGACTGTGTGTCTTCGCTTATAACTACCATTAGCTTTAAAATATCATCAAAGCCCGCTGATAAAGAACATCCATATGGCCATGCAAGATATGAATATTTAGCAGGTGTATTTGTTGCGGTGCTTATAATAATGCTGGGTTTTACATTAATTGGTGAATCGGTGGATAAAATTTTAAGCCCACAAGACTTTACGGTTAATTCAGTGTTGGTGATTTCGCTTGTGGTGTCTGTGTTGATAAAATTTTGGCAGTATCTATTTTATAAAAAAATTTCTAAAATAATTAACTCCAAAGCATTAAAAGCAACTTCGATTGACAGCAGAAACGACGCACTTATTACAAGTGGTGTATTATGTTCTGCGCTTTTATTTTATTATGCAAAAATAAATTTAGACGCATATGTAGGTTTAATAATTTCTGTGTTTATACTAATTTCAGGAGTAAGATTAATAATTGAAACGATTAGCCCGTTAATTGGTCAAGCGGCAGATGAAAATCTTACCAATGAAATTAAAGAGAAAATCTTGTCATATGATGGGGTTTTGGGTGTGCATGATTTAGAAATTCATAACTATGGCGAGGGTAGACATTTTGCAAGTATTCACTGTGAAATGGATGCAAAAATGGATATTATGGATAGCCATGATATAATTGATAATATTGAAAAAGAATTTAAAGAGCAAGAAAATATACAACTTGTAATACATCTTGACCCAATTATAACTGATGATGAAACGGCAAATAAACTAAAAAATCAAATTAATTCTTTAATTAACGCTGTGTATAAAGGGATTAAAACGCATGATTTTAGAGTGGTTTGGGGCAAAACACATTCAAATATAATTTTTGATGTGGAAATACCATTTGATTTAAAAGTTGAAAATGAAGATGTAAAGAGAACTATTAGCGACATGATAAGCTCTTTAGATAAGACGTATATTGCAATAATTGAGATAGACAGGGTGTAGTGTTAAGTATGGATTTTGCAAAAATTAAAATAGTAAGGCCAAACAATGATAACAAGGAAAAAATATTAAAATTTTTTGAAAAAATGGTAAAATTTGCATTTGAGCAAAATGGTATTTTTGAAAACTATGGAGTAGAAGAGGAATATGAGTACAAAGTTAAAACTTTGGAAGAAGATATAAAAAGTGGAGGCAAAGAACGATATTACCTGTTTGCCTTTTATGAAGATGAGCCTATAGCTTCTATATCACGTGGAAAGTCTAATGATAATATGAATAAGTGCTCAAATGGTAAGACTACAGATATGATAGAGATTGGTGGAGTTTTTGTTGATACTGAATATCAAGGAAACGGACTTTGTACGCTTATGTTTGATGAAATGAAAGCACATTTAAAAAATGAAGGTGTTAAATCGTATTGCCTTGACTGTGGATACGAAGTTGTTGGACAAAAAATGTGGACAAAAAAACTTGGTGAAGCCGATTATAAGGTAAAAGATTTCTGGGGCGAGGGCTCTATGCATATGGTGTGGATTAGGGATTTAATTTAAAAGGGTGGTCGATAAGACCACCCTTTAGACTGCCCTAAAATTCACAATCCAAAAAAATATTGCATAAAAGATATGATATGAGGAAACTTTTTCTATCGCAAAAAGTTTCCTCTTTGCCAAATTATTGGCAAATTCACCTTCAAAAAAGCTCTTCTAATGATAAAGACTCCGTTTTCTGCGGAAAACGCCTTAGGACTCAGCCCTAAGAACCCGAAATTTTTTGAAAAAAATTTAGTAAAACTTTTAATAGTCGTCATTATGACGAAACACACTACCCTTCTTTTTTTGCACAGTTTTAATTTGTGAAATTATCCTTTTACATCATTTAAAATCTTTGAACGCACTGCTTCTTTCATAGGTAGTCCAGTATCGTAGTCTAGTTGACGGGTTTCATATTCCTCATGCTCACGCTGTCTGGTATAGCCGTCGTTTTCCCAGTTAGGCGTTTTGCCTGGCCTCCAAGGTCTTGCCGCCCACTGATAGCCTCTAAACATATCACGTGTTTTATTCATATGTTCTAAAAGTTCATCATGCAGTCTATCTTGAATGGCTTTAGTTTTTTCATCATGTATCAAATTTATCATTTCCTCAGGATCTGTTTCCATGTCATAAAACTCATCTGTGTCTAGTAGATGAATTACAAGTTTATATCTGCCGTCGGTGACACCACGCATCATTTGAAGACCGCCAAAGCCGTCGTGGTCAATTTCATATCTTGTAAACTCAGTATGCACATAGTCGTTTATTTTAAGTGTAGTATCATAAATTTGTGGCAGCATGCTCTTACCTTCTAAAATTTTAGGTAGTGGCACACCCATATATTCCATAACAGTAGGGAATATATCAATATGTGAGGCAGGCGAGGTAATTACTTTAGATTTTTCTCCACCTTTAATTATAAGCGGAATATTGCACACCTCTTTATACATGGTTGCATTTTTTGTTTGAAGCTTATGGTTTCCAAGCATGTCGCCGTGGTCTGAGGTGAATACAACTATGGCGTCAGGGCATTTAGCTGATATTTTTTTAATCAACCTACCAAATTGTTCATCAACAAAGCTGTTAGAGCCTAAAAACAGTGACAAGCTTTTTGACTTTATGTTAAGTTCATTTGCACTTTTATTTAAATTATCACCAGCCCAAAGTCTTTGCATAAGTGGCTTGTTTTCTAAATTGTCCGAGAAGTTTTTACTCTCGGGCATTTTTGTGTTTTCATACATTGTGTTAAATGGTGCAGGGCAAAGGCTTGGGCCGTGAGGTTCGTCATATGATAAAGTAAGGAAAAAATCTTCCTCTGAAAAATTTTCTATAAAGTCTAATGCCTTGTCAGTACACCTGTAGGCATAGCACATGTCGGCGCTCCAATTAGGGTCATAGGCAGTGTCGTGTTTTCTGCTGCGCAGTTTATCCTCATCGGACAACTCGTCTAAATACATTTTCATATCATACCAATATTTAGGGTCATAGCCTTCGGGGCAAATTCCATTTCCGAAATAATCTGTGCCGTCTAAGTGCCATTTTCCAATATAGCCACAGTGTATGCCGTTGTCACTAAGCCTTTGTCCTATGGTTTTTACATTTGCACCAAGTGGAACACTGTTTGTCACCATACCGTTAGAGTGCGGAAAAGTGCCTGTGAAAAGAGCACTTCTTGCAGGGCCGCAGACAGGTTGGCAGGTATATGCATTAGTATATAAAATGCCTTCTTTTGCAAGTGCGTCAATATTTGGGGTTATCATATCGCTATTTCCATAGCACCCAAGCATATCGCACCTTGTTGTATCGGTCATAACTATAATAAACTGCTTTGCCATATATTCACATCCTTTGTAATTTTTATATATAATATCACACATTGAGTTAAATTTCCAGTAAGTATCAATAAAAAATATTGATTTTATTTATTTATAGGTATATAATTTAGATATAAAAGTTACGAGCGAAGAAAGTGCATTTTGTGTTTTGAATATTTTTTATAAGTTTTACCATATAGGAGGAAGTATTATGAGAAAAATCATAGCACTATTTTTAAGCATGACTTTAATACTTGTGGCGTGTCACGATGAGCAAGCTGCAATTTACTCGGAAAATAAAAATGTAGTGGATGATGAAAGTGAAGAGCTGTTAGAAAGTCAACCCGAAAGCACGGCTGATGGCCTTTCAGGTACACTTGAAATTTCTTATATCTATGTAGCAGAGGACTATATTGGATGGTGGGCGCTTGCTGAAGGCTTTATGGAGCTTCACCCAGATGTGGAAATTATTTCAAACGATAATGCGGTTGATTGGCAACTATATGACATAGATACTGAGACAGAGGCAAAAATTGCAGAGAAAAAATATATTGATGAACTGAATATACAAATTATTAGCGGAAATGCGCCGGATTTAATTTTTGATGTGTCAACAACGTCTGTGCCGTCACACTTGCTTATGGATTTAAATGAATTTATAGACAATGACCCTGAGTATGTACGTGAAGATTACTTTGACACTGTAGTAAGAGCGCATGAAGTGGATGGGGAACTTAAGGAATATCCACTGACACTAAAATATTATTTTTTAAGATTTAGACAAGATGTTATGGATGAACTTGGTATTGATGTAAGTGAATTGGAAATTGTGGACTACAATTTTTTATTTGATACATTGTCAAAAATAAACGAAAGTGGAAAATTTCCTGAAATTAAATACCTTGGATATGAAGGTCAGGAAGGACAGCGAGTTTTATATGAATATGCAATGACTGCCTGTATTGATAGTCAAACCTTGGAAATGAATTTTGAAGACCCTCAGTTTATAAATTATTTAAATACAACTAAAGCATATGTGCCAGGTCCACTACCTGAATTTGGTCATTATACTAATGCCTTAGAACCAAGTGAAGAAATGGAGTTATTTGAATCAGAGTCGCATTTTGTTGAAGACATGGACTCAAGTAATTATAATTTAAGTAGAACTGTGTCAAACACAGACACAGCAACACAGGCTGTCCCTATTACGACATCAGATGGTGAAATAGTGCTGAGTACAGATAGTGTTGCTATACCAACAAATGCAAAAAATCCAGAGCTTGCTTGGGAATTTATAAAATACTGCATAGAAGAAAGTGAAGTAATAAATACATACTGGGAGTATAACGGACGGCATAATGGAGATAGATTTTTTTATGATATTCCAATAAATAAAAACAACTTCAAATTGTACTATGAAGACAGTTTTGCAAGTTTTCCTAAAGAAAGTGCGGACAATTTCTTTGAATCAGTGTTTGAAAATTTAGAGGGAAGCATTAGAACACGTGGAATGAACAGTGAACTAAGCGAGGCGCTTTACCATATACAAACAGATTTTTACAATGATATGATGACAGCCGAAGAGTG
>CAYJJB010000004.1:0-12929 GCA_964370405.1 uncultured Eubacteriales bacterium
AATGGAACGCATTCCTTTTTTAATTCTGTCAAGTTTATTTGCACCTAAATTTTGTCCTACATAAGACGTTACTGCATATCCATATGAGCTAGATGCTATTTCCAAGAGGCCAAAAAGTTTCATGGTTGCCGTGTACCCTGCAATAAAAAGCATTTCGTATCTATTTATAACAGACTGCACCACCATGCCACCTATTGCAATAATTCCGTTTTGAAGAGAAATTGGTGCACCGAGCTTTAAAAGGTCTAATATAGTCTTTTTAGGCGGTTTTAAATAGCTTTTCTTAATATTAATTATTGTTATTTTTCGTATTGCTATAAAACAGTAAACGCTTGCAAAAATTTGCGCCATAAGTGTTGCTGCCGCCGCACCTGCTATGCCCAAATTAAACCCAACAACAAATAAAACGTCAAGTCCTACATTTAAAAGCGCCGCTATTATCATTGCATAAAGTGGTGTTTTGCTGTCTCCCAGTGCACGAAGTATTGCTGCAAGTAAATTATACGTCATTACTATCGGTATTCCTGAGTACATAATTCTAAGATATAAAATTGCTCCGTCAAAAATATTTTCAGGTGTGCCTAATACTGTAAGAGCCTGTGATGCCACTAATTGACCTATTGTAAGAAATGCAATGGCTGCTATGCCACATAATGTAATTGCCGCACCTATTACTTTACTTAGTCTTTTATTATCGTTTGCGCCAAAACTTTGCGACATTGATATTGAAAAACCCTGCGTTATTCCTTGCATCATGCCAACTGCAAGCCAGTTAAGCCAGTCAGATGCACCTAAAGATGCAAGTGCCTCAATTCCTACAAATTGTCCTACAATTGCAGTATCTACCACGGTGTAAAGCTGTTGGAACACATTTCCAAGCATTAGTGGTAACGCAAATGCCACCATTAATTTAGCTGGAGATCCCTCCGTCAACTTTTTAAGTCTTTGTGTCTTTGTACTCATTTTACCCCTCAAATTTTCTCAAAATAAGAGTGTAACTTTACTAAAAAGTCACACTCTTTTAATATAATTTATCCTACAAGCATTCTTCCCTCAGGCAGTATAGATTCTGCACCTTTTTTCTGTCTTGTAAGTACTGCAATGCCAAAAGTTGCCGGTCCCACCCTGCCTATAAACATGGTGAACATAACAATAAGTTTTCCAACTGTGTTAAGTTGAGCTGTAACACCTGTTGACAGACCAACTGTGCCAAATGCTGATGTTGCTTCAAACAGTACATTTAGCGTTCCTGCTGAATGTTGAGATGAAATAATGACTATTGACTCTACAATTATAAGAGCTAAGGCCATACATACCACCGATAACGATTTGTACACTACTTTTTTATTAAATCTATGTCCCCACAAACTTGAATCTGTACTACCTTTCATTGTTGAAATAATAGTTGCTATTAACACCAAAATTGTAGTTACTTTAATTCCTCCAGCAGTAGAACCTGGGCTTCCTCCAATAAACATAAGTGCTATTGTAACCAACTTAGTGGACTCTGCTGTAGCCGCCATATCAACTGACGCAAAACCTGCCGTTCTTGTATTTACAGAATGAAATACCGATGCCAAAGCTTTTTCAGCTGGGTTTAAACTTTCTACAGTATTATTGTACTCAAAAACAAAAAACGCAACTGCACCCACGCTTAGTAATATTATTGCCATTCTAAGGCAAACCTGTGAATGGAAATTGAGCCTCGCCGGCTCCTTATGTTTAAGTCTTGTAGAAATTTTTGAAAGGTAAATATCGTTTACAACAATAAAACCAAGAGAGCCTACAAAAATTAATAGCGAAACCGTCAGCGATACAAGAGGATCATTGACAAACGCTGTCATACTTGAATTACCTGGAATAAATCCTAGTATATCAAAACCTGCATTACAAAAAGCAGATACCGCAACAAACACCGCCGACCAAAAGCCCTGCAGTCCATATTCGGGCACGAACCGTATCATCAAAAGCCCTGCTCCTATTGCTTCGCTAATAAAAGTAAATTTCATAATCATAACTAACAGCGCGTTAATATAAAGATTTGAAGTTCCTGCGCTCTCACTTACTAAAAGCAAATTTTTGTATCCTAATTTTTTTCGAAAAAGCAAGGTAAATGCTGTGACAAATGTAGCAAGACCCAATCCACCTACCTGTATTAAAACTAAAATAACAGCTTGCCCTATCACTGTAAATGTTTGATAAGTATCAAAAAGTGACAGACCGGTCACACAAGTAGCCGATGTTGCTGTAAACGCCGCATCTAAAAAAGGTACAGGTGTGCCTTTTGACGAAAAAGGTAAACTGAGTAGTACCGAACCTACTAAAATTACAAGTATAAAGCTTGCAACGATAATTCTAACAGGCGTAGAATCCTTAATTTTTTCGGCAACTATCTCTATAATTTTCATAGTAATTTGCCAAGAGATGTAACAAAATCTTACATCCTTCCCTTTCCAAATTAAATAATTTTTTTAACTTAATAATTTCTTTAAAGTTAGATTTTTTTCTATATAAATATAAAAAGCCATTCCTAGTACTAATATAACAACAAACTGCCCTAAGCCAACTGATATAGCACCTGCTAAAAACGCTTCAAAATTCATAGTAGCAAAAGAAAAACCAGCCCCTGATAGTCCTGCAATTTCTATTCCTATCACTACAGCATTAATTATTATTGGCGGCAAGAAAGAAATTATTGGTATATTTTTCACCCTTAAATTCCTAAATGCATAACTTAGTAGTGCGGCAAGAAGTGTTGCGCCCGTTCCAAATACCCAGTCCACTATTCCAAGCGGGCTTGCAAGGTTTGAAATAAAGCAACCTATGGCAAGTCCAGGTATTGCTGCTGGTGTAAACACTGGCAAAATTGTAAGTGCTTCGGATAAACGAAACTGAACAGGTCCGTACGCTAGGTTCATAGATGCTGACAACAAAGTAAGCACAAGATAAAACGCAGCAATTAGCGCACTTTGTGCCAAAAACAGCACAGAGCGATTTGTAGTTTTTTTCATATTAAATTTTCCTCCAAGTCTGATGTGTATATAATCAGTATACCATCAGTAGTTTTATTTAAGGTCAGGAATTTTCGACTGACCGCAGCATAAAAATTTACTGCAAGTGCTAGGATACATTATTTTACCTTAAAAATCAAGTAAAATTTTAGCAAACCGCTACTGCTTCAATTTCAACCAAAGCATCTTTAGGCAGTCTTGCCACCTCAACTGCTGCTCTTGCAGGGAAGTCTTTTGTAAAATACTTTGCATACACTTCGTTCATAAAGGCAAAGTCATTCATATCTTTTAGGTAAACATTAAGTTTAATTGCATTTTCAAGGCTTGTCCCTGCTTCATTTAGTATTGCAGCTAAATTTTTTAAAGACTGCTCAGTTTGACTTTTAATATCTGTTCCTGCAAACTCGCCTGTACTAGGGTCTATTGGAAGTTGACCCGATACATATACAAAGCCGTTTGCCTTTACCGCTTGAGAATAAGGTCCTATAGCGCCTGGTGCATTATTTGTGCTAATAATTTCTTTCATAATAAAATACTCCTTTTAAATTTATATTAACATTTTAATGCCTACAGTAAATTTTGTCAAACAAATATTAAAAAGAAAAGACAGACGATAAAAACGCCTGCCTTTTCTCCTTAAAATTATGTTTATTTCTTACGCTCAAAATCGCAATCCACTGCAGATGGTGGGAAAAATTCATCAACTGGAAATTCAATTTGTTCAAATATTTCGCATGGATTGTCACTGTTTGTTATGCATTCCTTAGCTGGAACACAGAAGTCATATGCAGGAATAATCATTTGTGCATTTCTTACTATTTGCACTATTGTAAACATTCCTATTGTTGCGAATACGCTTTTTTCTCTGGCTTCAAATTCAAATTCACCACCAAATTGCTCGCAAATTCTTTCAGGAATTGCACAGAAAACATCACAGTTTCTGTTATATCTTCCATCACAAAGTTTAGCCGATAATGCTATTGGTTGTGCAACTTGCACCACAGCCTTTGGCATAGAATTTGCGCCTTGTTCGTCTTCGTTTTCGTCTGAAGAAAACACCCTTACATTGCCATCACTACCATAAAGTATAACTTTTTTACTAAATACTGATACACCATTGATACTTACAGGTGGCACAAGTGGATTTGTGAAAAGTTCAAGTCCTATGTCAAAGAAAAATGTCATGTCTACCGAGTAAAAACCTCTATTAAACGGTATGGGCTGCAAGTCTACAAACACTGTGATTACCTTTGCATCTTTAATTCTGACATTGCTTGCATTGTCAACAAGTTCTTGAACACATTTTGTAAACAAAACTCTTGTGTCCTCTATGCAGTCTTTATCAGAACAGCTATCATAAATTCTCATAGCATCTATACAGACCGCCTCTTTAAAACAACCTGTTTCGTTTAACAATTCGTTGTCTGCCATAAACTAACCTCCTTATGAGTTTCTCTTTCATATATTATGATAATTAGTTAGTTTTGTGCTTGTCTTTAATATATAAATCATTTCATTTCAAAAAAGTTTGACAGCAGACCTGTTTTCCTCTTCTTTTTAGGACTTACTTCATGCGTTACAAGTATAGTGTCATCGCCTATAAGACTAATATCTTTCCACGAAACCACCAAATCTTCAGATTTTCCGAAAATTCCAAAAAATTTTGGCTTTGTATATATAACAAGCGATGTCAAATATGCATTTTTTGTATCAATTTCAGCGTCGTATACATAACCAAGCTTTACCCCGTCACTAATATTTATAACTTCTTTCTCTCTTAAATCTTCTATCCTGCAAAGCATAAACCATCTTCACCACTCTCTCTTTTTATTTCGAAAGGCTATGTGAATGTTTATGCTTATTTTGCTTTTATTATTACATGGCAGATTTTATTTTTTTAAGCGCAAATTTTTCAAGCCTTGACACCTGCGCTTGAGATATTCCTATTTCATCCGCAACCGTAATTTGTGTTTTGCCCTCCATGAATCGCATGTTTAGTATGCGTTTTTCTCTTTCATCTAATTCTTTTACAGCTTGTTTAAATGCAATTTCCTCTATCCAGTCACTGTCTTTTCCCGATCCTACTTGATCCATAACATATATCGCATCTCCACCGTCTGAAAATACAGGTTCATACAAAGACACTGGCTCAACAATTGCTTCAAGGGCAATTACAACATCTTCATTTTTCATCTCCATTAGCTTTGCTACTTCACTTATCGTAGGCTCTCTTCCATGCTCGCCTATAAATTTTTCTTTACACTGCATTGCTTTATATGCAATATCTCTTAAAGAGCGGCTAACTCTAAGTGAATTATTATCCCTTAAAAATCGTCTTACTTCTCCTATTATCATAGGCACTCCATAAGTTGAAAACTGCACACCATGTGATAAATCAAAGTGATCTATGGCTTTTATAAGCCCTATACAGCCAACTTGAAATAAATCATCAGGGTTTTCTCCTCTGTTTGAAAAACGCTGTATAACACTTAAGACAAGTCTTAAATTTCCAGAAATCAATTCCTCTCTTGCATTTTTATTACCATTTTTTATTTCCTTTAACAAATTAATTGTTTCACTATTTTTTAAAACCCTAAGTTTTGCCGTGTTTACACCACAAATTTCAACTTTGTTTTGCATAAAATAATACCTCCGAAATATATTTCGCAGGTATTATTGGCAAATTATTATTTTTTATGCACCGCTTGCACTATCGTCTTCAAGCTGTGTAACAGGCTCTACAGGTTTGTCTGAAATAGTTACATACACAGTATACTGTCCTGTAACCCAACAAGACGTTGCGTTTGATACATTAAATGTAACAGGTATTTCCATTGTTCCAACGCCATCAGCATAGTTTGACATATCTACCGTGCCATATACAGACTCTGGCGTTAACCTATTAATTTGAGCGGTTGAGCCCACAATATCAACAGAAACATGCTGTGTTACAAGTGTAACTTCTTTATTTTCTTGAACATTTAAAAACTGAATATTCTCGCTATCTATAGTTGTTTGGTCAAATCCATTTAAATTAACTGTAACAGTAGCCGTTTCAACATTGCTTACATTTCTTACCCCAACAGGTAAAGGAATTTCAATTTCAAAAACATTATTAATTGGAGTTAACTCTCTAAAATCAATTGCTGTGGGAAGCTGAATTGTTTCAATTTCTGCAAGAGCATCTTTTTGACCCGCTATGTCAATAGTTTCAGGTTCTACAGATATTCTTGTGCTGCTAAATCCTTCAGGCATATTGAGTGTATTAATATCAATATGAGCGGTTTTCTTATTTAATACTTCTAATGTAACATCAACCTCTGTCGTACTAAATTCAAGAAATTTTCCATCTATATCGATAATTTCGTTATTTTCATCAAGCAGTACTAGTTGAGATGTAAAATTTTGTGTTTCGGTTACAAGACCGCTTATTTCATGAACTACAGCTACTGACTCAATTTCTTTAATCGAGGACTCAGGCCCTGAAACAGTTACACTTGTTTGAGAAAAAACTGGTGCATTTACATAGTGATTTTCCGAAGATAAATAGGAAATTTCATCTGTAATTGTAAAAGTTTCTTCTCTGTACTTATCATAAAGAATTTCAATTTGCGCTGGGTGTATATCTGACACCGTATACTCACTAAGTGAGTTTCCAAGCTTTGTTGCAGATAGTGTCAAAATTTCGGTTTGCATCTCGTTAGAGCTTAGTTTTACTGACGATGGTTGAAACTCTGCAAGTACTTTTATATCTTGATTTGTTACAGAATTAATAATTAAATTATTGCCCTCAATAGACAAATCAGCTGTTTCATATTGTTGGGCAAAAATTCTTACACCCTCTTCTTTTGCAAACTCAGATATTGATACCTCAATTGGAACATCATAAACTACACGAGTTCTGGTTAAATCATTATTTGCTGCCATAATAAACCAAATAATAAGTGATGCGACAATAGAAAATATTACAGAAAAAGTGTTGTGATTAAATAAATTACTAAATCTAAGCTCTTTTCCGCTTTTTACTTCTTTCACTTTATCATTATTTTTATTTTCAGGCATATTTTCTTTATCAGTCATTTTTCTTCCCCCTTTTCTTAAACTTTAGGGAATTTTTCATTGATTTTGCCGTGATATCAGGCTTATCTAAAATACTGTCATAAAGTTTCTTTTTTAGATCTTCTTTAGAAGGAGGTCTGTCAATTTCTCCATTTATTGCAACAGAAATATTACCTGACTCCTCTGACAAAATAACTACCACAGCATCAGACTCTTCACTTACACCGATGCCAGCTCTATGCCTTGTGCCAAGTCCTGGGTCTATGTCTAAATTTTTTGTAAGCGGCAAAATACAGCCTGCGCTATAAACCTTATTATCACGAATTACCATACTACCATCATGCAAAGGTGCCTTGTTAAAGAAAATATTTGCTATAAGTGCAGGTGATGCATCTGCATCTATTATAGTACCTGTTTGTGCAATTTCGCCAAGCTTTGTAGTTTTTTCAAAAACTATAAGTGCGCCCATTTTTTGCTTTTGCAATATTCTTAAAGCACTTATAACATGGTTTATACAAATTTTTTGAGCTTCAGACTCATTTGCTCTTTCTTTTGATACGGCATTTACTATACTTTTACCAACGTTGCTCCTACCCATTTGCTCAAGTGCTTTTCTAATTTCAGGTTGAAATATTATAAGTATTGCAACAAATGTAAACTGCAAGAAATTGACAATTAATGTGTTTACCATATTTAAATTAAATAAAATTGAAAGTACAAACAGCACGACAAACAAGAGCAGTCCTTTAATAAGCTGACCTGCCCTTGCCTCTCTAACTAATTTAATTACTCCATAAATAAGCACTGCTATAATAGCAACGTCTAGCGCATCAGCAAGTGTAAAACTTCGCACCAAGTCGACTATCAAAACAAAAAAGTCCGAAATTGTTCTTGAAAAATTTTCTATGAAAATCAACTCCTACTTAAAATTCCTACGTTTTTTTACATTCTAACATAAATTTTCTAAATTGAAAAGTATTTATTTGTTAAAATTTAAGATTTTGAATATAATTTATTTTTTCAATAAGAAAACTTATATCTTTACTGCTTGTAAATACTGATGGCGATATCCTCACCGTTCCGTTTTCGGTCAAAAATTTATCATGCGCAAGTGGCGCACAGTGCAAACCACACCTAGTCGCTATATTAAATTTATTTAATTTTTGACCTATTTCTTCACTATTTTGCCCTAATATATTAAAAGAAAGCACGGGCACAAAATTTTCTTTTTTGGGAAAAGGTGTGTAAAGAACAATATTTTTCATGTTTTTAAGTGCAGTATATAGCTTTTGTATTTCAAAAATTTCATAACTTAATATTGTGTCTATCCCTTTTTCCTTAACAAAATCAACACCAGCGCCCATCGATATTATGCCACAGATATTTTGCGTTCCACTTTCAAATTTTTCTGGCACCAAATTTGGCAAATCGCCGCTTTTTGAATTAATTCCCGTTCCACCATAAAAAATAGGTGATAAGTCATTTAATTTTTTTCCAATAAGCGCACCACTTCCCATAAGCCCGTAAAGCCCTTTATGTGATGGAATACACAAATAATCTATCTCATCTTTATCAATATCTATCAAGGTAACTCCAGCGGCTTGTGCCGCATCAACACATATTTCTATTCCGTTCAATTTGCAAAGTGCGCTAATTCTATTTATTGGAAGTCTTATTCCAAAAACATTTGAAGCTGCCGTGCAAACAACAAGCTTTGTATTAGCATTAAAACATTCTCTCAAATTATTCAGTGTTTCATCAGGATTATAACTTGTTTTAAAAACACTGTAAGTTACACCTTGCTTTTGCATTTTTATTACCGGTCTTAACACCGCATTATGCTCTAAATCTGAAATTACAATGTGATCACCTGGCTTCATTTTTGCAAAAATTACTTGATTAATTGCTTCTGTACAACTTTTTGTAAAAACAACATTTTCTGCATCGCTTAATCCAAAAAAGTCTGCCAATTTTTCCCTTACCGAATAAACCGCAAGTGCCGTTTCATTTGCCATGCTATATCCGCCCCTGCCAGGGTTTGCCCCCAGTTTTTTTATTGCTGAATTTACAGAATGAAATACACAGGGTGGTTTTGGGTATGTCGTGGCGCTATTATCCAAATAAATCAACTATGCCACTCCCTTACTCCCTTGAAATTTTTGCAAGCACCGAAATATTATTTTGCTTCAAAATCTCACATGCTTTTTCATCATTTCTTGCAACAAATACACCATAACCGCAACCATATTCTCTCAACGTCCTATTTCGCTCTACATAAGCGCTAATTCCATTGTTAAAAAGTATCTTTTTCGCCTTAAATGCCTGTGTTATCGACCCTAAAATTATTAGCTTACCTTTCAAAATGTCCACTCATTTCTATATAAATTTCAAAAAAATCCTAATTTCTCCTATATTCATAGTATGACAGAAGAAACTATGTTGTTAATTTTGAGTTGAAACATCTTTGCGTACTGTGGTATAATTGCCTTAATCGGAAAAAAGGAGTGAATTATTTGGCTTTTTCAATTTCTACCCAAATGCCACAAATTATAAAGCACTATGCACTATATCAAAGAAATGTTAAGGGACGTGCCCAAAAAACCGTTGACGAATATTGTCTTGATTTACGTACTTTTTTTAGATTTATGAAAAAACACAGAAATTTAGTTGATGAAAAGACAGATATGAAAGATATTTTAATACTCGATATTGATTTAGACTTCATTAAAAGTATTACCACCATGGAAATATTTGAGTTTATGAACTATGTTGCAGATGATAGAAATAATATTTCATCCACAAGACAGCGCAAAACCTCGTCATTAAAGGGTTTATTTAAATTTTTAACTGTGCACGAAAAACTACTAAAGCAAGACCCAACAGAGAATTTATCCGCACCAAAAAAGAAAAAATCCTTGCCAAAATACCTCTCTCTTGAAGAGAGTATAGAGCTTTTAAATGCAGTCGAAGGCCCTGACAGTGTGCGTGATTATTGCATGTTAACCCTGTTTTTAAATTGCGGATTACGACTTTCAGAACTGGTGTCCATAAATTTAACCGACGTAATATATAGAAATTCTACAATAAAGATACTAGGAAAAGGAAATAAAGAGCGTCTGGTTTATTTAAATGATGCCTGCTTAAATTCCATATCCGAATATATTAAAGTTCGACCAAAAGATAAAGTAGTAAATAAAGAAGCACTGTTTTTAAGCAAAAGACTTATAAGAATAAGCCCAAAAACAGTGCAACATATAGTAAATAAATATTTAGATAAAATTGGACTTGGAAATGCTGGTTATTCTGTACATAAACTAAGACATACAGCAGCAACCCTAATGTATCAGCACGGCGGTGTCGATATACGTGTACTGCAAGACATTTTGGGGCACGAAAACTTAGGAACTACCGAAATTTATACCCATACCTCTATATCGCAAATAGAAGCAGCTGCAAAAAGCAACCCTTTATCAAAAATATCGGCACGGAAATAAACACAAACACCTTTATAAAGCTTTTAAACTTTATAAAGGCGTTTTACTTTACTAGCTACTTTTTGCTCTAGGATGACAGTCGTGATAAACTGACTGTACATGATTATCAAGAAGTTGCACATAAACTTGTGTTGAAGATATATCAGCATGTCCCATCATAGTCTGAATATCTTTAACAGATGCACCATTCTCAAGCAAATGCAGTGCAAATGAATGTCTTAAAGTATGTGGTGTAAGCTCTTTATCAATTTCAGCCTCTGCAGCATATCCTTTAACAATTTTCCAAAAGCCTTGTCTTGTCAGTCTGCTTCCGTTTAGATTTACAAATAAAGCATCGCCGCTTTCTTCTGATACTATTATGCTTCTCATTCTATGTATGTAATCTGAAACCGCAACAATTGCAGAAGTGTAAACAGGTATACTCCTTACCCCTTTAGGCCCTGTGCAGTAAAGAACGCCTGAACGCAAATTGATATTTGAAACGTTTAAATTAATAAGTTCTGACACCCTTATACCTGTTGCATATAAAAGCTCTAGCATAGCTTTATCCCTACAACCCTTAGCCTCTGTCAATAAAGGCTTTGATAAAAGTCTATCTATTTCTTCTCCAGTAAGTACTTGGGGAAGTTTTTTTTCTGTCTTTTCAAGTTTAATACCTTTAGTTGGGTTTTTATCTAAAACTCCGCTAAATATTAAAAATTTATAAAAGCAGCGAACAGACGAAAGGTTTCTTGAAATTGTAGACATAGTCTTTCCAAGCTCTTTCAAGTTTAAAACATATTCTTCTACTTTAGCTGTATCCACATCAACAGGAGAAGTATCTTTTAAAAAATCTAAATAATTAGAAACATCTCTTAAATAAGATTCAATTGTATTGCTGGATTTTTGGTTCCCCAAATAATCTTTAAATTGTGCATAATAATCAGTCATATTTTTTTACCGTCCTACAAAATTAAATATTGCCATAATCCGTAAATCAAGGATAGGCACAGCATATATAATGCAATAATGGAAAATTGCTTTAAACCATTATGAAAAACCACCGCAGGTTTTTCAGTGTTTGAAAATAAACACTTAGAAACATACATAGATTGAGATAAATAAAGGTGAAGTACCGATATCTCAAGTGCTAAAATTGGCGCATAAAGTGTAAAACATATCACTGTTTGTCCATTCAAAAAAAGTGACATAAGCACCAAAATAGAAAAAACTGCTTTAAAAAACATAAGTGCCGGGATAATAATAAAGCCAAAAAATGATGCAGCTAAAATAAATCCCAATAGAGGAAACAGCATAAAATACAAGAAGCTGTGAAAAAAAATAGGAAATACAGAACTTGTATCTGCTAAAAAATATATAATCAGCGGTGAAAATATTTCATTTTCTATATTTATATTAAGAAAAAACGAAATACAAACACCAATTATAAAACAAAATAAATTTAAGATAAAAAATGACACAGGGATAAAAAAATTAAGTTTAAAAATTTTAAATTCTAGTCTTTTTTTCATAGTACATCTCCGTCCTTTAACTGTTAAGACATACTATGCTGATAATTAAAAATTTATTACCCTAACTTGCTAAGTTCTTTTGCCCTGTTTTTACAAGCGATTAAACCCTTACAAAAAACTTTATCAAGTGAATTTTCATCAAATGCATCAAGGGCAGCCCTTGTTGTGCCCCCTTTTGAGGCAACCATTTCTATAAGTTCACTTTCTAAAAGACTAGTTTCTTTAAGCATTGTAGCGCAACCTAAAAGAGTTTGCGAAAATAAATCTCTTGCCACAGTGTAATCCACACCGTTTTGGGTGGCAAAGTCAGTTATTATTTTTGAAATGTAATAAATGTACGCCGGTGTGCTACCGCTTATATTTATTACAGCATCTTGCAAATTTTCTGAAATCTCTCGAACTAAACCGCAGGAAGAAAAAACTCCCTTAATAAGATCAAACTCTTCATCACTAACATTTTGTGTTCTTGAAACTGCCGTTGCACCCTGACCTATTAAGGCAGCTGTATTCGGCATTACTCTTATTACCTTAGCATCAAAATTTAAATACTCACTAATTTTTTCTGATGTAAGCCCTGCGACTATGGATATGTATAAAAAATTATTTGCAACCACTGGTTGCATAATCTTAAAAACTTCATCTAAGTTTTGAGGTTTTACACATATAAAGATTATGTTGACATTTTGGAATAATTCGTCGATATTCACACAGGTTTTACAGCCCAAATCCGCAAAATATGCCATTTTTTCTTTAGTTCTACCATATATATAGAGGTTTTCGGCATTCGTGAAATTCGTTGATACTATGCCATTTACAATGGCCTTCGCCATCTTACCAGGGCCTATAAACCCAAT
>CAYJJB010000004.1:12939-47901 GCA_964370405.1 uncultured Eubacteriales bacterium
CACAAATTCCCCCTCGCTGATATATACTATAATACTTTTTAGGACATTTTGCAATAGTTTTTATGAATATTTTTTCATTTTCACTGTAAACTACTCAATTTTATGTATAATATATTATGTAAACCAATGTATATAGTGATAAATTTCTTATGTATACAAGATATGTATAAAAATACACTCAATCGCAAATGTGAATAATTTGTTAATATTTCCACTTCCTAAAACAGTAGTTAACAATCTTAGATATATAAAAAGAGTGAGCACACAAATGCACTCACTCTAAACTTTTAATATTTCTTTCGTTTTACTGTTATACCAAGTATGGCACCTATTACAGCTGAGATCTCAGTGATTACAACCTGACTTATTAGATTAATAATATTCACCTCTCCCCCATTTATCAGAACAAACACTAATGCAAATGAAAGCCATAACCCTGAAATTATACTTGCGTAAATTATTGCTTTTTCAAATGCAATCTTACAACATATAAACGAGCCGCAAAACACAGCAATGACCCAAAATATTTTCATAAACAAGTCATAACTTTCAAAACTTACACTTCCAATACTCACACTAACACTTGCCATCACCGCCATCAAAACCAAGAAAATTGCTATCTCTGTTAAAAACCCTACTAATATAGCTTTAATTTTAAACATAAAAAAACCCCTTACGAATAATATAGTAATTACTATTCGTAAAAGGTAAGTTTTATGTTTGTTTAATTAAGTTTTAAATTAAGCTTCTGTCTCTTCGTGTACTGTGTCAACGCTTCCTACAGCCCAACGTTTTAGTTTAATTTTTGTTTTATCTGCGCCTGTCTCAAGAATTAAAGAATCTGTTTCTTCTTTAACAGCAACTATTCTACCAGTGATTCCACCAATAGTTGTGATTTCATCACCCACTTGAGCATTTCTTTTCATTTCAGCTTCTTTTTTTCTCTTCTTGCTTTGTGGACGGAAGAAGAAAAAGTAAATAGCTGCAAAAAACAGTGCATAAACACCGATTATCCAAACTATGTTTATTCCGCCTGCTGCTTGATCTAATGTGATAAGTTGATTCATAATATTGTTTGCACCTCCAAGTTAATAGAGCTATTTTAACACACTGGCCATATATTGGCAAGCTTTATTTTGTTAATATTGTTTTAAATCTTATTTTTTTGCTAAATTCTGCTTGCCAATATGTCTTTATTATTATTATAAAAATCTTCAAAACTTCCATTATCAAGTTCATCTCTGATTTTTTTCATGAGATTATTATAAAAATATAAATTATGCATTACTGATAGTCGCATAGCAAGTATCTCCCCTGCTTTAAACAAGTGATGTATATACGCTCTTGAATGTTTTTTACAAACTGGACAGTCACAATTCTCATCAAGCGGTAAAGTATCAAGTTTATATTTTGCATTGAGCAAATTACGTCTTCCAATAGATGTAAATATATGACCATGCCTTGCATTTCTTGTTGGCATTACACAGTCAAATAAATCAACACCTCTATAAACCGCCTCCAAAATATTAGACGGAGTTCCAACACCCATTAAATACCTAATTTTTCCTTTTGGCATGTGAGGTTCTACAATTTCAATTACCTTATACATCTCCTCTGCCGTTTCACCAACAGCCAATCCGCCAATTGCATAACCATCTAAGTCAAGTTTTGCAATTTCCTTCATATTTTCAATTCTCAAGTCTTCAAACGTGCTTCCTTGGTTAATTCCAAAAAGCATTTGCTCTTTATTTAATGTATCCGGTAAAGCATTTAGCCTCTGCATTTCATCTTTACATCTAACAAGCCACCTTACAGTTCTCTGACAAGATTTTCTTGCATAGTCATGTGTAGTCGGATTTTCCATGCACTCATCAAACGCCATTGCTATTGTAGCACCCAAATTCGACTGTATCTGCATACTTTCCTCAGGTCCCATGAAAATTTTTCTTCCATCTATATGAGAGGCAAATGTTACTCCCTCTTCTTTAATTTTTCTAAGCCCCGAGAGAGAAAACACCTGAAATCCGCCACTGTCTGTAAGTATAGGCCCTTCCCAACCTGTAAACTTATGAAGACCGCCCAAGGTTTTAATATTTTCATCCCCTGGTCTTAGGTGAAGGTGATATGTATTGCAAAGCTGTACTTGACAGTCCAAATCCACCAAGTCATGTGCAGAAACGCCACCTTTTATGGCAGCCGCTGTTGCAACATTCATAAACGCAGGTGTTTGAAATGTACCGTGAACAGTTTTAAATTCTCCTCGTCTTGCATTTTTTTCTTGTTTTATTAAATTAAACATACAATCCTCTTTCTCTATCTATATATAAACATTGCATCGCCAAATGAAAAAAATCTGTATTTTTCTTTAACAGCAGTTTCATAAGCGTGCATAACATTATCTCTTCCAGCAAGCGCTGATATTAACATCATTAAAGTGCTCTCTGGCAAATGAAAGTTTGTAATAAGTGCGTCAACACCTTTAAATTCATAACCAGGATAAATAAATATATCTGTATCTCCTTGAGCCTGACAAAATTTGCCATGGTCTTTATAAACAGATTCAATAGTACGAGATGCCGTGGTTCCTACAGCTATAACTCTTCCACCATTTTTCTTTGTTTTATTTATTAAATCCGCCGTATCTTTTGACATACTGTAACTTTCTGAGTGCATTTTATGATCATTTATATCATCAGCACTCACTGGTCTAAATGTTCCAAGTCCAACATGTAGTGTAACAAAAGCTATCTTAACTCCCTTGTTTGAAATTTTCTCCATAAGCTCTTTTGTAAAATGTAGTCCTGCGGTAGGCGCAGCTGCCGAACCTACTTCTTTAGAATAGACAGTTTGATACCTCTCCTTATCGGTAAGCTTTTCTTTTATATAAGGAGGAAGTGGCATTTGACCAATTTTATCAAGTGCTTCATAAAAAGTTCCCTCATAATTATTAAACTTTATTACACGATTACCCTCTTGAACTATATCCAAAACTTCACAAGTCATAATACCCTCTCCAAAACTAAAACTTGTGCCAATTTTAGCTTTTTTTCCAGGCCCTGCCAAAGCTTCCCATGTGTCATCACCTAAATTTTTAAGTAGCAAAAATTCAACCACTGCGCCAGTTTCAATTTTTTTACCATAAATCCTTGCCGGCAAAACCCTAGAATCATTTAAAATTAAACAATCATTTTCATTAAGAAAATCTACTATATCATAAAAATGCTTATGCTCTACTTTGCCACTATCTATATTAAGTGTAAGCATTCTTGAATTATCTCTTGGATTTATTGGATGCTGTGCTATAAGCTCCTCTGGCAAATCAAAATTATAGTATTCTTTTTTGTAAATATTCTCTTTCATTTTTTATACTAACTTCCTTTACTAGAACTATCTGTATTTAACATTATACTACAAAATATATTTGACAACAAGCAAAAACTAATGTATTATATAATATATATTGATAGAGGTGCGATTTACATTAGTAGTAGACATTAGGATTGCCAATTCCGAACATATGTCTACAAAAGGGTACATCGCCGAAGGGTATGTTTTGGCAAAGCCTCCCCTGGTCGTATAATTAATAGTTATTCGATTGTCATCACGCAGCTCTTAGATATTAATTTTATATCTGATGGCATATGATGGAGAGCTATCAGATTTTCTTAAAGTTAAGACTTTGTGCATTTTTGAGAAAATTTGAGTGTATCTATTATAAATAAGCGTTGATGACCGGTTTTCAAGTAAACCGGTTTTTTTATTTCCAAAATTAATATTTTATAGAAAGGCTTACGTTTAAGTAAGTATGGTGAAATCAAATGAAAAATTATAATGTAGGAATTATAGGTTGTACAGGTATGGTAGGTCAACGTTTTGTGACACTTTTAGAAAACCATCCGTGGTTTAATGTCACTGCTATGGCGGCAAGTCCACGTTCTGCTGGAAAAAAATATGGTGAAGTAGTTGGCGATAGATGGGCAATGCCTACAAAAATGCCTGAAAAATTTTCTGATATGGTAATATTTGATGCAACTAAAGATATAAATAAAATAGTAGAGCTTGTAGATTTCGTTTTCTGTGCTGTAGATATGCCAAAAGCTGAAATTAAAGCTTTAGAAGAAGCTTATGCAAAAGCCGAATGCCCTGTTGTATCAAATAACAGTGCAAACCGTGGAGTAAGCGACGTTCCTATGATAGTGCCTGAAATAAATGCAGATCATGTGGACGTAATACCAGCACAAAGAGAAAGACTTGGAACAAAAAAGGGTTTTATCTCCGTAAAATCAAACTGCTCTTTACAAAGCTATGTACCTGCAATTCATCCATTAATGGACTTAGGTGTTACTAAAATTTTGGCCTGCACTTATCAAGCAATTTCAGGTGCTGGTAAAACTTTTGAAACCATGCCTGAAATAGTAGATAACATCATACCTTTCATTGGCGGTGAAGAAGAAAAATCAGAGCAAGAACCACTTAAAATTTGGGGAACTGTAGAAAACGGCGAAATTGTTAATGCATCATCTCCATCAATAACTAGCCAGTGTTTAAGAGTTCCAGTGTCTGAAGGACATACAGCGGCAGTATTTTTTAGCTTGGATAAAAAAATATCTAAAGAAGAAATTATTAAAAGATGGAAAGAGTTTAAAGGGCCTGCTCAAGAGCTAGAGCTTCCAAGTGCTCCAAAACAATTTTTAAACTATTTTGAAGAAGATAATAGACCACAGGCAAAACTTGACAGAGATTTAGAAAACGGCATGGCGATAAGCATAGGAAGGCTTCGTGAAGATAGCCAATACGACTATAAACTTGTATGCCTATCACACAATACCCTAAGAGGCGCTGCTGGCGGCGGTGTATTAATGGCAGAACTTCTCGCTAAAAAAGGCTATTTTGATTAATTATTAACAGGAGGAAAATCGACATGAAAAAACTAATTTATGAAGGCTCAGGCGTTGCAATTGTAACACCTTTTACTAAAACAGGTGAAATAGACTGGGAAACATTTGAAAAACTTATTGAATTTCAAATTTCAGGAGGCACTAAAGCAATAGTTGCTTGCGGAACCACAGGAGAAGCAGCTACACTTTCAGAAGAAGAGCATATTTCTGTAATAAAATTTGTTGCAGATAAAGTAAATAAACGTGTCCCTGTTATTGCAAGCACTGGAAGCAATGATACTATGTTTGCAGTGGAACTTTCAAAAGAAGCAGAAAAAATAGGAGTAGAAGGTCTTTTGCTTGTCACTCCATATTATAATAAAACCTCTCAAAAAGGTCTTATTGAAAGCTTTTCATATATTGCAGACAGCACATCTGTTCCTGCAATTGTTTATAATGTACCTTCAAGAACTACCGTGGATATAAAACCCGAAACTTATTTTGAACTTTCAAAACATCCAAACATTGTAGGAATTAAAGAAGCTAGTCCTCTAATTGACCAAACTGCACTTACAAAAGCACTTTGTGGTGATGATTTAGCAATTTATTCTGGAGATGATGTGCAAACATTGCCCATGATGGCCTTAGGAGGCAAGGGTGTAATATCAGTTTTTGCAAATATTATGCCTGAAAAAATGAATGAGCTTTGCAATTTCATGTTAAACGAGAACTATGCAGACGCAAGAGCAGTACTTACAAAGCATATAAAACTTATGAACGCTTTATTTAGTGATGTAAATCCAATTCCTGTAAAGCAAGCTTTAGAATATATGGGATATGGTACTAATAAATGCAGAATGCCACTTACCGACATGACAGATATTGGTAAAGAAAATCTTAAAGCGGTTTTAGCCGAATATAATTTGGTTTAAATTTTATGGAGGACGTTAAAATGACTAAAATTATACTATGCGGTTGCATGGGTCATATGGGCAAAGTTATTACTTCCATAGTTGAAAAAAATGATAATTGCCAAATAGTTGCAGGCGTTGATATTAACATATCAAGCAGTTTGAGCTTTCCGGTTTATAAAAGTATTGGCGAAGTCACAGAAACTGCAGACGTAGTAGTGGATTTTTCTCATACTTCACTGCTAACACCGATACTTGAGTATGTAAAATCTAAAGAAAACTTATCAGTTGTTCTTTCTACAACAGGTTATTCACCTAAGCAAGTAGAAGAGATTTGTAAAGCTTCACAGCTGTCCCCTGTTTTTTATTCAAGAAATATGTCACTTGGCATAAATTTACTTCTTGAGCTTTGTAAAAAAGCTGCAAAGGTATTAGGGCCTGATTTTGATATTGAAGTAATTGAAAAACATCACAATCAAAAAATAGATGCCCCAAGTGGTACAGCACTTATGATTGCAGAAGGAATAAACGAAGTGCGTGAAAGCCATTTTATGTATGACAGACACACCCAAAGAAAAAAACGAGATAAAGATGAAATTGGCATACACGCAGTACGTGGCGGCACAATTGTTGGTGAACACGAAGTAATATTTGCAGGCAATCAAGAGCTTATATCAATAAGTCACAGTGCACAGTCAAAAGAACTTTTTGCCTATGGAGCTGTAAATGCAGCAATATTCATGAAAGATAAAGCAGTTGGACTTTATGATATGTCCGGTTTAATTTAAAGAGGTGGAATATGGCAACTTTAATAAGCACAGTAGAAAACATAACCTTAATCACTTTACAAGGAGCACCTGCAAAACTTAGTTTTATTACAGAGGTTTTTGAAAGAATTTCACAAAAAAGTATCAATATAGACATGATTTCAATGGCTCCAACACATGCAGATGTAACTGAATTATCCTTTACAATCTCAGATGACGATTTAATAAAGGTACTAAGCTTTACAAGCGAGCTAAAAAAAGACATGGATGTAAAGGTAATTGTCAGCAGTGTAAATCATAAGGTATCAGTTTTTGATGAAAATATGAAAAACACTCCGGGCATAGCCTCAAGAGTTTTTAAGGCTATAAAGCACGCTGCCGATATTAGACTGATAACTACTTCTGAAGTAGAGATTAGCATGCTAGTAACCGAAGCGGATTACGACTTGGTTTTAAATGCACTTTGTAAGGAATTTAATTAGTATAAACCTTTCTCTTATAAATTATATTTTAACTAAATAGGCTGTGACGAAATTGTCGAAAATTCGTCACAGCCTATTTTTATAATTTTTAACGCTCAACTACCTGTGTACTCTCAGTCGATACCGACTCTGAAAACTCTGGTGGTTCTACCGCTTCCATCTCCCCTGTTTCTTCAACTTTTTCTTCTTCCTCAACTAAAGTGTCGTGATTTTCAGGGTCGTCTTTTGCTCGTCTTACAGTTATTGCAGTAGAGTACATATCTGGATAATGCTCCATTAAAAGTTTATGATCTCTTGGTGGAACATTGTCACCCTCAATAATTCGACCTGCAATTTTTATACATTTTATTAGAACATCAAATGTTTCTTTTATAGCTTCTATCTCAGCTTGTGCTGCTTTAAAATCACTTTGAAGCTGTTGTTTTTTCACAGCAAGTTCATATTCAAGCATTTTTTGCCTCTTATAGGCTTCATACATAAGCTCTGTTTCGCTCTTCTCTTCTTTTTTAAATGCGTCCGTCCTTGTCACGGTCGGCTTAAATGGTACCGCCGTACTTTTTTGATATACAGAATTTATTTTAACTTTATTTGACAAATTCAATTGATTTGCATTTATTTTCACGCCAGTACCCTCCTTTAAACGAAAAAATAGAGTATATTACTATACTCTATTTATTCTATCTATTAAGTTAAAACTAAAGCCTTAAAAAAAGAATTTATCACCAATTTTTACAAGCTCATTTTGTAAAACTTGTTTTTCGGCATCTGTCAAAGGTTTTAATATTTCGTCTGCATGTTCTAATGCAAATGTAAAATTTTCTATATTTCCTGGAGGAACTATAGAGTCAACTCCCATTTGATACGCATATTTAATTGCTGCAATGGTAAACTCTTCATTGTCCGTTATAGGCATACACCAAGACTTTGGAAAACGTGAATTTTCTTTTTCACTATCATCAATCCAAGCTCTGTGAATCATAGATTTCATTCCTAAGAAACCGAAATTTTTCTCATTTTTAAGCTTTGCAATTCTTGAACCGAAACCTTTTGCCATGTCAAGTCCCCAGTTAGTAGGAAATAAAACCGTGTCAAAATCATAAAGCTCAAACGCTCTAAGTGCCGCATCTTCACTATGGCATGTTACACCTAAATTCTTTATTACACCCTCTTCTTTTAGCTTCAAAACCCTAGAAAACATGCCGTCGTTTTTGAAGGCTTCTTCTAAATCTTCAACACTTTGAAGTGAGTGAAGTTGATACACATCAAAATAATCTGTGTGTAAAAGCTTTAACGATTTTTCAAATTCTTTCATTGCAGGGTCAAGTTTTCTTTCTGTTGTTTTACAAGCAAGAAAAACATCTTTTCTAAAAGCTTTCAAAGAATTACCAAGTTTTTCCTCAGCATCCCCATAACTTGGTGCCACATCAAAATAATTAATACCGTTTTTAATGGCGTACTCAACATACTTATCAGAATTATCCTGTCCGTCATTCATAGACACTATACCACCGTATAAAATCCTTGAAATTTCCATGCCTGTGTTTCCAAAAGTAATTTTTTGCATAATATAAGCCTCCCTAAAAATATTTATTTTTCTATGTATGAAAAACTATCAAAATCTGCATGTAGCTTTTGCCCTGTCAAATCTACTACTGCCATTCCTACAAATGCACCTGTAAAACAGGCAACAGCTGATGAAGTTTTTCCAACATAGTCGTCCGACAATTGTCCTGAATAAAACTGCTTGTCAACATTTTGATACACTTTACCATCCAACGAGTAACTTAAGCTAATTTTATCGCCGAGTATATTCGCTTTTAAGTAAACATATTCTAAATCCTGTGGAATTTTAACATCGTCTAAATACTCATTATAAATATCTGCCTTATCAAGATGACAAATTTTTATTATTCTATTTTTATCATCATCTGATGTAATTGAAAAGAAAATCCAGTTGTCTGTGTTGTAATACAATGTAAGCCCAGCTGATTGCTGAAAGTCTGTTGGATTAAACGCAACTTTTACCTCTGCTTCAAAATTTAAGCTTTGCCAACGCCTTGCCACATGCGCCTGTGTAAAGCGTGATGCCAAGCTCTCTTGTCCATAAATTCTTAAATGCCCTTTTCTTTGTGTTAGGGAAATATTATTTTCAAGCGGTATTCTGAGAGTCTGGTAATTTATATTTAAGTTTTCACTATCAAAATCATCTTTATCTTGCCATGTACTGTCTTGCTTCGCTTCTTCTAAATCAAAAATTTCCACTGTATCACTTGCATAAATTCCGCCCTCAACATAAGGCCAATCATTTTCCCAGTAAAGTTTTTGAAGAGCTGTTTCTCTGCCTAAAGGGCAATCCCCTTTTTCCTGCAATGGTCTGCTACAAAGATGAACTAAATACCAATTGCCTTTTCCGTCATCTGTAAAAGATGCATGCCCAGTTTTTTGGAGTGTATTTTTAGGATTACTAAGTGCACACAAAATTGGATTATTCGGATGCACTTCATATTCACCCATTAAATTTATACTTCGTGCAACTGTAACTGCATGCTCATATCCTGTGCCACCTTCTGCTACAACTAAATAATAATATCCATCTTTTTTATAAATATGTGGACCTTCAGTCAGCAAAATGTTTGAACCTGTAAAAATTAACTTTCTATCGCCTATTAATTTCTTTTCTTTATGGCAATACTCTTGTATCACTATACCTTTGAATGGATGCCTACTTGGCCTGTGATCCCACACCATATTTATAAGATATTTTCTACCGTCGTCGTCATGAAAAAATGACGGGTCAAACCCTGAACTATTTAGATAAATAGGGTCGCTCCACTCACCTGTAATTTCATTAGCTGTAACTAAATAGTTTGGTGTATCTTTGTGAAAAACACCTACACGCTTTACATCTGTATAAATCAACCAGAACATCCCATCAGATTTTGTAAGGCACGGCGCCCACACACCTCCTGAGTCATCATTTCCTTTCATATCAAGCTGCGAAACTCTGTCCAGTGGACGTTTTATGAGCTTCCAATTTTTCAAATCTTTTGAATGATGAATTTGCACCCCTGGGAACCATTCAAACGTAGAAGTTGCAATATAAAAATCTTCACCATCTCTTAAAATTGATGGATCTGGATTAAATCCTTTTAAAATTGGGTTTGAAACTATCATACTATTTCTCACTTTCAAATTTACTCAACATAAAAATATTTGCTAAGCATTTCAAATGTCTTATCTCCTATGCCATCAACATTTTTCAACTGTTCAAGTTCATCAAAACCATTATTTTCCACTCGGTAATCAATAATTTTCTGCGCTGTAACTTCGCCAATTCCGTCAATTTCCAAAAGTTCATCAAAGCTTACAGTATTTATATTAAATACTGTTTCATGCAAAACTAAATTTTCCTCACTATCATTTGTGTAATTAATAATTTCAACACTTTGACTATTAAAAAAAGTATAATAAATTATTAAAACACAAACAATTATTGCTGGTATAATAATTGCAAATAAACTTTTCTTATTATTATCCATAAATATCACTCTCTTCATGCTTAATGACAAAATTTTCAAAAACTTTATCAGGCATTGTAGAAAATTCTAAATACTCACCACTTTTTGGGTGAATAAAACCTATTGAATGCGCATGTAAGCACTGCCCCTCAAGTGATGTTATTACTTTTTTCGGTCCGTAAACAGGGTCGCCTGCTACAGGGTGTCCAATATAAGCCATGTGAACACGAATTTGATGAGTTCGACCTGTTTCAAGTTTTAACTTAAGATATGTAAAACCTTTTAAATGTTTCAGTACTTCAAAATGTGTAATGGCATCTCTTGAAGACGCAGCTGCCACCACTGCCATTTTTTTGCGATCTTTAGGGTTTCTACCAATAGGTGCATTAACCGTTCCTTTGTCCTCTTTTACTCTGCCGTAAACCACCGCAAGATACTCTCTTTTAAAGCTGTGTTCCTTTATTTGTTGTGCTAAATGCTTGTGCGCAAAATCATTTTTTGCAACTATTAAAAGTCCCGAAGTATCCTTATCTATTCGGTGCACTATTCCAGGTCTTATCACGCCGTTAATTCCTGATAATGAATCTTTGCAGTGATACATCAAGGCATTTACCAATGTGTGCTCATAATTTCCAGGGGCTGGGTGTACCACCATGCCCTTTTCTTTATTTACCACAAGTAAATACTCATCTTCATACACTATGTGCAGTTTTATATCTTCGGCTACAATTTCAGGCTCAACTAAATCGGGAGTAGAAAATTCAATTTCATCGCCCTCTTTAATTTTTGAATTTTTAACTGCTTTTTTTCCATTAATTAAAATTAAACCTTCTATAGCAAATTTTTGAATTTGTGAACGTGAAAATTCAGGGTGTGCATCACAAATAATTTTGTCCACACGCCCTGTACTTTTACTTATTATGTTATAAACAGAACTACTCATATGAATTTATTCTGCCTCTTTCTCTACTATTTCCACTTTTTCTTCTTGATTTTTTTCTTTATTCATAAAAAATAAAATATGAATTGAAATTGCAATAATACCTGCAACTACGCAAGAGTCTGCAAAATTGAATATATAATCAAAGAAGCTAAAGTGAATAAAATCTATAACATATCCAAACATTATCCTGTCAATTACATTTCCAATGCCGCCTGCAACCACGGTTATGCACCCAAAATAGGTAAAAAAGTCGTGTTGTTTATACTTAAAAAGTATAACTACTATTACCGCAGAAAGTAAAATTGAAAAAATTGCAAAAAACCATGCCGAATCTGGAAATAAACCGAAAGATGTTCCCGTGTTTTCAAGGTACCTAAACTCTAAAAAACCTGGTATTAAATCTATATGCCCCACAGGCTTTACATTAGTTACTATAAGCATTTTAGTAAACTGATCCACTGCTGTAAGTGCGGCAATTATTATTAATGATATTACTGCCAAACTGTGACCTCCACATCTACTAAAATATATTATTTTTTAATACTAATATCGTCACCAAACTCCAATGTGCTATACATAGACTCTTTTTCCTTTTTTAAAGACTCAGGAATTTCTGAGAAAGCGTTAAAGTCTATAGTATTAAATTCTTCACCTTGAGGAGTTGTTTCCACCATAAAATCGTCATTGCTTGAAATATCAATATCAGGCACAAAGTTGTCAAAATCATCTAAAACTTCAACTTCATCATCGTAACTTGGATTTATTTCTTGAGCCATTTTCTCAGCAATAGCTTTTTCTGTTGCCTCTTGAGAAAGTTTCTCTTCTTGTTTTTTAGCCTCTTGTGCTTGTTGTTTCTCTTCAAGCTCTGCTGTATAATCTGGAATTGCTTCAATTGAGCTTATATGGGTTCTATACATTTCATATAGGTTAGATCTAAACGCAGATACTTCTGCCTTAATTGCATCAAGCTCTCTTTGTTTTTCGGCAATTCTAAACTCGTAATTGTTAATAAGGTCTACTGTTTTTTTCTTAGCTTCTTCCATAGCAGCATCAGCTTTTGCATTAGCCTGTGCCACAATTTCCTCAGCCTTTACAGTTGCTTCTTTAACAGATGTATTTGCAACTTTTTGTGCACTTAAAAGTATATCTTTAATGCCGTCTTCATCTTCTTTATATTCTTCAACTTTATAAGCAAGCACTTCAAGCTTTTCTCTTAGCTCATTATTTTTTTGTGCTAAATCTGAAACCTTTTGCTTATATGAATGGTGCTCTTTAAGCAAAGTTGTAAAAGATGAGCTTACTTCATCTATAAACTGGTCTACATCCTCAGGTTTATATCCTGAAAAATTAGATTTTCTAAAGCTTATTTCATTTATTTGTTTTAGTGTTAACATATTTCTTACTCCCTTATTTATATTCTCGGCACCTGTAGGAAAGTCTTCCTTTTTTTGTAACAGGCCCTATAGTATCGACAATAAATTTTCCGTGTTTTCTTACACTTATTATGTCATTTTCGCTTATTAAATATGAGGTTTGATTTTGTTCTTTATAATTTACAAATACCATATCAGACTTTATTAAATTTGCCGCTTTTTCACGGCTTAAATTACAAATTGCCGATACAAAGCAGTCAAGTCTTTGTGAAGCAATTACGCCACCGTGATCTTTAAATGCATGAAGTTTAGGTAGTGGCTCTGTAAAGCCTTCCGCACATTTAACTCCAATACGTCCAATTTTTACTATATTTGCTGCAACATACTGTGAAAGCTCTGATTTAATAAAAACAACAGCTCTGCCATCTTCTATAAGTATATCGCCTAAAGAAGCTCTCGTTATACCTTGTGCCATTAAGACACCCAAAAAATCTCTATGTGAGAGCTTGTCCTGTTTTCTAAATGTAAAACTGAGTGCAGTTATTGGGTATTCCAAATCATAACTTTCTAAATAATCGGGATAAACAGCAAGATATTTTCTATCTGCTTCTTCATATCCACCAAAAAAGTCAAAATTTGCATCTCTATTATATTTAGTGTACTGCATACACTCCATAACTTGCCCCGGGTCTAAAAAACCTAAATATTTAGCACCTGACTTAGCTGCCCTAACAGCATCATCAATTTTTGCATTTAAAATAAATTCTTCATTTACCATAACTTAAAAATAAACACCATTGTTTTCAAATTCATCAAACAAGTGCTCACCGCTTAGCTCCACATTATTTGGTGTAATCATGTATGTGGAAACTGCTACAGGCTTTACTGCACCACCAATTGAAAAAGCAACACCACTTAAAAAGTCAATAATTCTTTTTTGCTCTTCTCTTGGTGCTCTTTCAAGGTTTAGTACAACAGCGCAATCATCCATAAGAGATTTTGCAATTTCCCTTGTATCATCTCTAAACGATATTGGCTTAAATACCACCACTCTAAGCGGAGCTTTTTGATTTATACTTACCACCTTACTATTATTTCTTTTAAATAGCGAAGGTGTATGTTGTTGTGACTGAGCACTTTGGTATGACTCTCTTTGAGTATAGCTTGATGCAGAAGAAGTAGTACTTTGTCCAGCTGTACTTGTAGAAGGTGAGGATGTATATCCCCTATCTCTATCCCTGTGAGTAGTAGTTTCTTCCTCTTCATACTCTTGCTCGTCATCATAATAATCATCATCATATTCTTCTTCAGGCGCACCGAACATGCGCTGAATTTTATCTACAAAACCTGACATCTATATCCTCCTAAAAATTAATAGTTTCGCTTACCAAATAACAGTGAGCCTATGCGCACTAAATTTGCACCGCATTTAATTGCCAGTGAGTAATCATCTGACATACCCATTGACAAAACAGATATACTAACATTATCTAATTTTTTCTCCCGTATGTCAATAAAATATTTATACATATCATTAAAATATGGCAAAAGATTTACTTTTTGTACACAAATTGGTGGAATTGCCATGAGTCCTTTGACATTTATTCCCTCAAATTCTGAAATTTCGTGAATAAATTCATATAGTGCTTCGGGCAAAACGCCACCTTTATTCTCTTCTCTACCAATATTAACCTCTACCAAAACATTCATTTTCTCATTAAATTTACTACAAAGCCTTGAAAGCTCTTTAATTTGCGACACTTTATCAATTGACTGAATTTGCGATACTTTTCCAACTAAGTATTTAATTTTATTTGTTTGAAGTCTTCCTATAAACTGGCAATCAGTTTTTGATAAATCTAAATCGTCATATTTATCCATAAGCTCTTGCACTCTGTTCTCGCCTATACAAGACAGTCCTTTTGAAATTGCAAAATTAACTTTATCTGCACTTACAGTCTTTGTTGCTGCAAGCAGAGTGATGTCCTCTTCTTGCCTATTAAACTCCTGTGCTGATCTTGCTATTTCTTCTTTAATATATTTTAAATTATCTTCAATATAACTAAACTGTTTTTCCATCATACAAATTATCTCCGTCAATTATCACTTCATCATACACTTGTATGCTTGAATTTGTCACAAGCATTTCTCTTTCTTCTTCGCTTAAATTTAGTTTGCACACTGCATACCCATTAACAGTAATATCGCTAAATATCTGCACAAATTCTATTCTTTCGCCATACTTTATGAAAACACCTTTTACATTTTCATGTACTAACTCTTGTACATTACCATTTTCATCTGTTACTTCTTCTATAACATCTTCAAAGTAAATTGCACTTTCTCGAACTAGAACACCTGAATGTTCTTCAACTATTATATTAATATTTTCATTTCTTATAAGTGCAATTTCAGAATCCATATAAGTACATCTTAGTGCAAGTGCATAATCACCACTAACTTCATCTCTATTTGCTGCAACAATTTCTGCCGGCAATCTTTCTTTAACTGCAAATGGTGCCTCAATTTCTACACTTGTTTTCTGCTGTAGTTTTGCGTATTCATTTTGGTCAATAATTGCAAGTATATACCAACTAAAATCTTCTAAAATTTTGCCGCCTGTGCCCTCTACTCCTGTTTTTTGAACATTTGCAATGTCAGCTACAGTGATATCTTCAATATTTTCGATATCAATTGAATTTTCATATCCATCAGTAGACAGTGCAAAATACCCTGAATGTGTAGAATAAATAGTACCTATTTTGGTCTGTTGAGAGCTTTCAAGTTGAAGTTTTTCTGCCTTTAGCTTATCAATTTCATTTGTATAGTCCTCAATTTGCTCTTCGCCTAAAATAATTTTTTTCTGGTTAATTGCAAATTGCAAATTATCTCCATTTTCCTGTGCTGACAAAAAGTCGTTATTATTAATTGCACTGAATATATTTGCCATTTCATCATTAATTTGTGTGTCTATAAGCCCTAAGCCAGACACAAAATATTCCTCAGCTGACTTTAGTGACTCAAGCCCTTCAATTTGTGCCTCAATTTTTACAATTTGGCTTTGTATTTGTGCACTCTCCTGTGATGGGTATAAATCAGCAATTATTTCACCCTTTGACACTTTTTGTCCATCTTCTACTAAATAATTTAAAACATCACTTGTACTGGTTTGAAGCAAGGTTTCCTCTCTTGCAATAAAAACCGCAGTTTCAATTACATCTGAACTTTGAGCATACAGCGCCGTTTCTGTTTTAATATCATCATAATTTACCAAAATAGCCTGATATGCTATATAAACCAGTATCAGCAGCGCAAAAAGTGTTGTTGCTATCGCTTTAAATTTTGAATTACCTTTACTCATAACTCTTATCCTCTAAAAATTTTTCACATTTATCCTGTGCATATTTAAATAACTCATCAAAACTGTTAAAGTCATCTACATAAATAAAATGTATATCCTCTTCTTTTTTAAACCAAGTCATCTGCCTCTTGGCATAGCGCCTGCTTTCTCTTTTAATATTCTCAACTGCATCCAAAAAGCTTACTTTACCATCAAAATATGCAAACAGTTCCTTATATCCTATTGCCTGCATAGAGGTTTTTGCCCTAAGTTCTTTATCATTATAAAACATTTGCGCTTCACTAATAAGCCCCTGCTCAATCATAATGTCAACACGCCTATTTATTCTTTCATACAGCTTTTTTCTATCTCTAAATGCAAGACATAGCATTAAAAAATTATACTTTTTTTCCCTATCTTCTCTTGGAGATTGCTGGGAAAATTTTTCACCTGTTACAAGGCAGTATTCGAGTGCTCTTATAAGCCTTACACTATTATTTACATGAATATTTTCACATGCCTTTTCGTCAAGCTCTTTAAGTTCTTCAAAAAGAACCAATGCTTCACCATTTTCATACCTATTTTTAAGCTCCACTCTAAGTTTTTCATTTTTTGAGCTATCGCTAAACTTTACATCATATAAAAGAGAACGTGCATAAAGTCCTGTTCCGCCTGTAAGTATTGGGAGTTTATCTTTAGCATGTATTTTAGAAATAGCTTCACTTGCACCTAAAACATAATCCGCCGCAGAAAAATTTTCTCCATAATCTACTATGTCAAGCATGAAATGTGGTACATTTTTCATTTCATCTTTTGTAATTTTAGCGGTGCCGATATCCATTTTCTTATATACTTGCATAGAGTCACAAGAAACTATTTCTCCCAAAAATTTTAAAGCAAGCTCAACAGAGAGCGAGCTTTTTCCCGAAGCTGTCGGTCCCAAAACTGCAAGTAAAGGATATTTATTTTTCAAAGCGCCACCTCAAATTCTGTTAAACTGTTTTTCCAAGTCTTTCTTTTTTATAAGTATAGATATAGGTCTGCCGTGTGGGCAGTATCTAATATGTTCATTTTCTTCAAGCAGCTTTGCAAGTGCAATTAGCTCTTCATCACTACTCTTATTTCCACCTTTTATCGCTGCCCTACAAGCAATATTGTGATAAATCCAGTTCATATGCTCTGTATTTATATCAACTCTATTTTGTGAAATATAAGCCGCAATTTCAATTATTGCGTCCTCTATTTCTTCGTCTAAATCTATTGGACAAGCCCTTACAAGTACGGTGCTTGCGCCAAAATCTTCAATTTCAAAGCCCATTTTTGAAAGTTTATCCGCATTTGTAAGCAGTGCTGTATACGAATTTGTATCAAGCACAACACTTATAGGGCTTAATAGTGTTTGGGCATAACTTTCGCTTGCCTTCTCTTTTAAATTCTCATAAATCAGTCTTTCATGTGCTGCATGCTTGTCTATAACAAGCAAACTATCTTTTCCATACTGTGCTATTATATAAGTATTAAACGCCTCTCCAATAAACTTTGTAAAAACCTCTTCTACTATGTTCTTAATAATAGGTTTTTCCTCAATTTTTTCTATCGGTTCATAATTTTTTTGTTTAACCTCTTCTTTAATTATTACAGGAGTGTCTAAAACTTTTTCAAGTTTAGTCGTCGGCAAATCATAACTTTTTATTATTTCACGCTCATTTAACACAAGTGGCTCAATATCGTTTTTAATTGGTTTAAACTGTGGTCTTATTTGAGGCATTACCTGTGGTGTTTCCTCTATAAGTTTTGTTTGCACTGGGAGTTTCGCCGGTTCTTTAGGTGCAAGTTCTACTTTTTTAGGAGCAAAAACAAATTCTTTTTTCTGTGTGTCTTTACTTATTGCCGATTTTACAGCGTGATAAACTGCTTCAAATATTGGTTTTTCATTAGTAAACCTAACTTCAAGTTTTGCTGGGTGTACATTTACATCAACACTGTTAAAATTCATGTCTATATGAAGCACACAAGCAGGAAATTTGCCTACTACAATACTTCCTTTATACGCTTCATTAATTGCAGCAGCTGCTGTCAAAGTCTTAACATATCTTCCATTTATAAAAAAGTTTTGCATTGCTCTATTTGGCCTTGCATTTATAGGCTTTGAAACGAAACCATGTACTTTTATTCCGTTAAGCTCATACTTTACAGGAACTAAAGTTTCAGTAAACTCTTTTCCAAAAACTGCATATACTGCCGATAGCATTTTGCTATCTCCAGGAGTGTGCAGTGTAACTTTACCTTCTCTTATTAACTTTATAGACGTTTCAGGGTGTGAAAGCGCAATTTTGTCAAGTATTCCTGAAATAGCATTGGCTTCGCTTACATCTTTTTTTAAAAATTTCATTCTTGCAGGTACATTATAAAATAAATCTCTTATAACAAATGTTGTGCCCATAGGACAGCCTGCATCTTCAATTTCTTTTATTTCACCGGCTGATAGCTCTGCCCTTGTTCCGATTTGTTGTGAGGAAGTCTTTGTTAAAAGCTGTAAATGCGAAACAGCAGAAATGGAGGCAAGTGCCTCTCCTCTAAAGCCCAAAGACGATATATTTTCTAAGTCATCTATTTTAGATACCTTGCTTGTCGCATGACGAAGAAAGGCAACAGGCACGTCATCTCTATCTATGCCGTGTCCATTGTCTGTCACACGCAAATAACTTATACCGCCATTTCTAATTTCAACAGTTACCTGAGAAGCTCCTGCATCAATCGAATTCTCTACAAGTTCTTTTACTATTGATGCAGGACGCTCCACCACTTCACCTGCGGCTATAAGCTCTGCCATATGTTTATCTAAAACTTTAATTTTTGCCATAGTTGCCCCTTTTATTTTAACATGTTAGAAAGTTCAAATAAGGTATTCATGCACTCCATAGGTGTAAGTGTATTTACATCAAGTGAGCGAATTTTACCTATTACCGCATTATCTACGGTGTCTAGTGTAAACTGAAGTGGAATATCATTGTTTTTTCTACCTGCATCATTCTTTACAGCTTCGCCTTCTTCAAGACTTTTTAAAATATCTTTAGCGCGCTCTATTACTTTTTGAGGAACTCCTGCAAGCTTTGCAACCTGTATTCCATAGCTGTCATCACAGCCGCCTCTTATTATTTTTCTTAAAAATGTAATGTCATCGCCTTTTCTTTTAACAGCAACATTGTAATTTTTAATGCCTTCAAGCGAGTTCTCTAAATCTGTCATTTCGTGATAGTGCGTTGCAAATAAAGTCTTTGCACCTATTTTTTTCTTATTATGTATGTATTCAAGCACTGCCCTTGCTATGCTCATTCCATCAAAGGTTGATGTACCTCTTCCAATTTCATCCAAAATAACTAAACTGTCTTTTGTAGCATTTTTCAAAATATCGGCAAGCTCAGTCATTTCTATCATAAATGTAGATTGTCCAGCTGCTAAATCATCAGATGCGCCTACTCTTGTAAAAATGTTATCAATAATGCTAATAGATGCAGATTCAGCAGGCACAAAACAACCCATTTGCGCCATTATTACTATTACCGCCACTTGTCGCATGAAAGTCGATTTACCTGCCATGTTAGGGCCTGTTATAACAGAAATTCTGCTATCAGACATATCCATATCTGTGTCATTTGGTACAAATGGATTATCCCTAAGTAAAGCTTCTACTACAGGATGTCTTCCATCTTTAATATACAGTCTTCCATTTGAAAGTATATTAGGCCTTACATAAGAATTTGCATAAGACACAGTAGCAAATGAATTTAAAACATCGAGTACCGAAAGCGCTTTTGCAGTCGTTTGCACTCTTTCAAGGTTTGATGCTATTTGTTTTCTTATTTGTTCAAACAAAATAGATTCAAGGCTTGTTGCTCTTTCTTGAGCACCTAAGATTCTACCTTCAAGTTGTTTAAGCTCGTCTGTTATATATCTCTCACAATTTGTAAGGGTTTGTTTTCTTATATAGTGGTCTGGAACAAGATTTTTAAATGAGTTTGATACTTCTAAATAATAACCAAAAACACGATTATACGAAATTTTAAGCTTAGTAATGCCTGTTTTTTCTTTTTCGCTATTTTCAATTTCAGCAATTATTGTCTTTCCGCCTCTCATATCATGGCGAATTTCATCAAGCTCTTTATTATACCCATCTCTAATAATACCGCCCTCACGTATGCTAAACGGTGGCTCGTCCACTATAGAAGTATCTATAAGCTCGCACAAATCTTCAAGCTCATCAATATTTTGATGAATTTGCTTTAAAAGAGATGAACGTGACGGCGCAATTAATTCTCTAAGTTTTGGCAAAAGCTTTGCAACACTGCACAAAAATCTTAGCTCACGACCATTTGCACTGCCATAAACTATTCTTGTCATAATTCTTTCAATATCATAAATACCGCTTAAAGCTTCTGCTAAATTATCTGAAAGAATTTTATCATTAAATAATTCTTCAACTGCATTATGTCTTTGAGCTATAGTGGCAGGATTTAAAAGAGGCTGCTCTATCCAGTTTCTTATAAGCCTTTTACCCATTGCGGTTTTAGTCTTGTCAAGCACCCAAAGCAGTGAGCCTCTTTTTTCCTTATTCCTCATCGTTTCAGTAAGCTCTAAATTACGTCTTGTATTTATATCTATACCAACTGTTTTCTTTTCAGAATACATTTGAAGCTTTGTAATTCTTTCAAGACCTATCATTTGTGTTTTTTTAAGATAATCAAAAAGTGAGCTTAGTGACATTACTATATAACTAAAATTAAGAACAGCTTCCTCTTCTAAGTACTTATCTGAAAACTGTGCACTTACATTAGCGTTTGCAAGCTCTAAACTTATATCATCAACACATTCAACACTTGCAGATAGTCTTTCTTTTATAAATGAGTCTAAACCCTTAAGACTTAGTGCCTCAGGGTTTAAAAGTATTTCTTTTGGAGAAAATCTTGACAGTTCATTAATAACAAACTGATAAAGCTTTTCCTTTTTGTCAAATGAACTTTGCGTACACAAAAGCTCACCCGTAGATACATCGGAAAAAGTTAATCCAACGCTGTCATCATCATAAAAAATTGAACAGATAAAGTTATTTTTACTTTCATCAAGCATACTGCTCTCAAGTACAGTACCAGGTGTAATAACTCTTACCACTTCTCTTTTTACAATTCCCTTGCCTTTTGTAGGCTCTTCTGTTTGCTCGCAAATAGCAACTTTATATCCTTTTGCGACAAGTCTTGCAATATATGACTCTGCGCTATGGAAAGGGACACCACACATGGGTGCCCTGTCCTCTTGACCGCAGTCCCTACCTGTTAAGGTAAGCTCCAGTTCTTTTGATGCAATTTTAGCGTCTGTAAAAAATAATTCGTAAAAATCTCCAAGCCTAAAAAAGAGTAGCGTATTTGGATACCCTTCTTTAATATCAAAGTACTGACGCATCATAGGTGAATAATCTGCCATATTCATCACTCCTTAAATTGGTCTGATAAATTAGCAACCTGCACAGCTTGAGCAGCTACCACCGCAAGAAGCTGGTGTGTACTCACAAGTTTCTGGGTCTTCACCCTCTGCGCACAATGTGATAATACCTATCACTCTTTGAACAAGAGTGTCAAGCTCTGTTTTAGCATTATTATAAGCTGCCATATTTTCATTTTGCATGACAGTTCCATAAATTTCACGAAGCTCTTTATTTAGCTCTGCTAGTTTATCTTCATCTCTGTTTTCTTTTTGTGCTTCATTATTTATTGCCATTCTTTTTAAATTAAATTCACCAATAGCATCTTGAAGTGCTTTGTCTTCATCACTGTTTTGTTGCGCTACTTTCAAATTTAAATATTTCTCTTCTTTTTGTAAGCTTTTTCCAAGCTCTCTTGCAAGTTCTACTGTTGTCATAATTTTTGCTCCTTTAATTTATATAATTTTATTTTATTAATTGTCCTTCAAGTATCCAGTTTTTGGCATTCACTATCTGTACATCACAGTAATTGTCTATAAGGCTTTCGTCGCCTTCAAACTCTACTATAATATTATTTTCTGTTCTGCCACAAAGTTTATTCTTCTTTTCAATTTTTTCTTCCACAAGCACACGTTTAACACTGCCTACCATAGAGGCACAGCGCTTTGCCGCAATTTTTTCTTGTACCTTTAAAAGCTCTGTAAACCATTTTGATTTTTCATCACTAGATACAGGATCTTCCATAGTGGCGGCTTTTGTGCCCTCTCTTTTTGAAAAAATGAATGTAAAAAGTGATGTAAATTCTACTTCTTCTATCAAAGATAAAGTGTCCTTAAATTCTTCATATGTTTCACCAGGAAAGCCGACTATTACATCAGAAGTAAGTGATAAATCTGGCATTACAGATTTTGCATATGAAATTAAACTTAAATATCTTTCTCTATCATACTTTCTGTTCATTGTTTCAAGCACCCTGTCATTTCCCGACTGAAACGGCAAATGTATGTGGTGACAAATATGTTTAGATTTTGCAATTACATCAAAAAGTTCCTTAGACGCATCTTTTGGGTGCGAGGTCATAAACCTTATTCTAAAGTCACCTTCAATTTCGTCAATCTTTTCTAAAAGCTTTGCAAAATTTATATCCTCATCAAGGCCTTTTCCATATGAGTTTACGTTTTGGCCAAGTAGAGTTATTTCTTTATATCCATCTTTTACAAGCTGACTGCACTCTAAAATAATATTTTTTGATGCACGGCTCTTCTCTCTACCTCTTACATATGGAACTATACAGTATGAGCAAAAATTGTCACAGCCATACATTACAGTTACCCATGCCTTAGATTTTCCATCTCTTTTTATAGGAAGTCCTTCAAAAATTTCAGTTTGCTCTTCACCTCTTACAAATACTCTTTTTGAATTTGTAACACAGTCATACATCATCTGTGGAAGTTTGTGAATTACATGTGTTCCAAAAACTATGTTTACAAAAGGAAAGCTTTTCTTTATCCTTTCTGCCACATGTTCTTGCTCCATCATACAACCGCAAACTGCAATAATAAGTGATGGGTTTCGTCTTTTAACATTTTTAAGTGCGCCTATATTTCCATATACCCTATCCTCTGCATGTTCTCTTATTGCACAGGTGTTAAAAATTATAAAATCGGCAACATTTTCATCTTCGGTAAAACCAAAGCCCATTTTTTGTAGCATACCTTTTATTTTTTCGCCGTCTGCAACATTTTGCTGACAGCCATATGTTCTTACAAAAGCAAGAGGTGTCCTCCCCTTTGCACGAACCTTCATTATCTCCGCCATATCAAGCGAAAATAGTTCTTGTTTAGATAATTCTTCTAAAAGTAAATTTTCTTTCAACGTAATAATCTCCTAAAATAACTTTACAAATGATTATATCACAAAAAAAACCAATAATCAAGTCATTTGCAACTGTACACCATGCCCTATAATGTCCCATGGTGTTATCATGCACAAAAGCTCCTCGTCCATAGAACCTGATTTTGTTATAAAAATAACCGAAATTCTCTTATTTTTATCTTTTACAGTTTCAAATTTTTTCCTCGCCTCAAAAACAGTTAAATCTTGTGCGCAAAACTCGTAATTTTCGGAATGTGCATGAATTGGAAGATATTCTCTCATTTGAGCTATAGTGGTAGTTCTTTTAATTGGCATTTGATAGTTGTAAAGCACATGTCTAAACACCGCACCTTGACTAAAAACACCTATAAACTTTCCATCTTGAAGTATCGGCACGTGAGAATAACCTTTTTTATTCATTATTCCCATAATTTTAATTGCAGTTTGATTTATGCCTGCGTAAAATATATTTTCGCCCTTTGTACCAAAATCAATTGCAAGTGGTGGCTCTTTAATAAGCTTTGTAACAAATGATAAAAACTCACCCATTTCATCTGCAGGTGTCACAATGTCTTTACCATTAATTTTAGCATTGTGAGATAAAACATTTCTTATCTCTCTGCACACATCAATTTTATCTCGAAAACTCTTGCTCTCTTCATCATTCAAATACTCAATAATTACACTGCTGTATTTTCTCTTTTTACCAGCATATTTATCATCAAGTGCATCTTCAAATTGCCTGTAAATTTCTAAAAATTCATCACTGGTCATAATAATACTCCATTCTACTAATGTGTGTATTTTTTATAAAAACAGTAAGTATAGCATTATAAGTATAAAGCCAACCCCTGCAAAAAGTAGTCCATACGAAAGGCTTGCCTGTATCATTTTGCGCCTTTTTGCTGATTCTTTTGAAAGCTCCTCTAGTGCCTGTGCGTAAGTTTCTCCCGTTTTCTCCATTCGCTTACTAGCGTGCAAATGTGCTTTATCAAGCAATCTGCCAAAGGTATAACTAAGTGTATGGCGCCTAACCGACAAATCTCTTTGCTTATTAGGTTTTAATAAATACTTTACTACAAATGCTGCTGTATTATCAACAAAACCCGAAAGCACTGCGCATATCGCACCAAGGGTTGTGGGTAAAATTTTTGTAAAAACAGGTATATAAAAAAGTCTTCCAATACTAAATTTCTCACTGTAAAATTCTTTGTATATCTTAATGTCTTTTTTATACATAATTGGTCTTACAATAAGGAAAAACACTAAAACACCTATAAGAAGGCTTATTAAAGCGCCCCTTAAATTTATCCATGCAAAGTAATCCACTGCATGTTCTGGTGCATGTGCATGCATTATATCAGTACCGATAAGCGCTATATTATCTGCTGTAATGTTTGGTATTAAACCTATCATAAGCATAAATATTATTGGTATTAACAGCACTGATTTAGTAGCAAGCGAAATCTTAAGTTTTTTCGCATTGTCATTTTTTTGAAATAGTGAACTTGCAATTTTTAATAGATATGCCACTGTAAGTCCGCCTGAAAACAAGAAAATCCATTCAGACACTTGTAGTATATCATAATATGTCCCTTGCTCTAAAAGATGCATTTTTTCTACAATACTTTCATGCAGCAAAGTTTTACTGACATAGCCATTAAAAAATGGTACTCCACCAAGACCACATGCCGAAATTGTGAATACTGCCGCAATAAATGGATTTTTTCTACCATAGCCTTTAATATCATTTAGCACAGTAGAACCAATTTGCATAAAGAATATTCCACAAATCGTAAATAGCACCATCTTTATTAAAGAGTGATTTATCATGTGGAGCACAACACCAGATGCTGCTATTGCGTTATGTTCACTTAGCAGACCTACCATTGCGACACCCACTAAAATAAAACCAATTTGCGACATAGACGAAAACGCTACTATCCTTTTCATATCGGCATTAATAAGCGCACAAACACCGCCCCAAAACATTGTTATAACACCAAGTATTAGCATGGGCACATGCCATTCATAACTTCCCATAAACAAGTTAGTGCCTACCAGTATTACTCCAAAAACACCTGTTTTTGATAATATTGATGACAAAAGAGCTGTTGCAGGTGCTGGTGCAGATACATAGGTAGATGGCAGCCAAAAATGAAACGGAAACATTCCCGCCTTTGTACCAAAACCTATAACTATCAAAATTCCTGCCAAAAAACCTTGCGAAAAAATTCCGACTTCGGTTGAAAATTCATACAAATTAGTAAAACTTAAATCTGTGGTAAGATCTCTTAAAACCACAAGTCCCATAAGAATTATCATGCCACCTATGAGCGACACTGCCAGATATTTGTTTGCTGCATCTTTTGCTTCTTTTCTTTTACCAATAAGCACCCAGCCGTATGAGCTAAATGACATTACTTCAAAAAAGATAAACAGAGTAAACAAATTGTCTGACATAAAGATACCTATAACCGCTGAAAATGTCACAAGCATAAGGCTTAAAAAAGCACCCATATGTCTATCTTTAGTTTTCTTTGAGTACTCAAAGTAAAACACTATTGCAACAAGCCAAAGTATGCAAGAAAGCATTAAATGAAGTGCTCTAAAGCCATCGAGTTTTAACACTAATAAAAATGAGCTTTCAAACACAAATCCAATTTCTTGACCTGAAAAAAAACCTGAAAACAGATATACTATCACTGCCAAAGATGAAATAACAGTAAGCACGCTAATACTCTTTGCAAATATTTGAGATTTTTTTATTGTAGCCAAAACCAGTACCGCAGAAAATAGTGGTACTAAAATCGGCAATAGCATTAATAAATTATTTTGCACTTAAAACCCTTCTTTCTCAAATAATTCCAAAACTAATATTTATCAAATAATTTATAAGTGGGCCCATAAAAAATCCTATTAAAACAGCAACAATAGTAAAGAACACTATTGGAAATTTCATGAGTATTCCTGGATTTTTTATATCGCCTGATATTTCATGCCCCTCTCTTGGGAAAAAGGCCTTTACACAGATAAATAATAAATATATTACCATTAAACCTGCAGAAACAAAAAGCACTGTTGCGCCAACATATGAATACCACTGCCCTAAATCAATGGCGGCATACGCAAGCTGATATTTACTAAAAAATCCTGCAAGTGGTGGCACGCCCATCAGTGCTAGTGAACAAATTGAAAAACAAGTAAATATAAGTGGCATTTTTTTGCCAAGACCCTCAAGCTCTTCAATTTGTGTTTTATGCGCATAATGCATAATACTTCCTGCACAGAAAAACAGCGATATCTTCATTACTGCGTGAAATATCATGTGTAAAAGTGCTGCAAAAAGACCCCATGGCGTCATAAAGCTAACACCAAGTAATATATATGACAAATTACTGATTGTCGAGTACGCCAGTCGTCTTTTAATATGCCTTTCCTTAACTGCTTTTACTGAGCCGTAAACTATTGTGGTAGCAGCAATCATCATTACAACTATCTGAGCATTGCTATCTCTTAAAATATCAATTCCAAACACATAGTATGTCATTCTCATTATGACAAAAGCGCCAGACTTTACAACCGCTACGGCATGTAAAAGCGCTGTAACCGGTGTGGGTGCCACAGAAGCTGTTGGAAGCCACCCATGAAGTGGAAAAACCGCCGCTTTTACACCAAAACCCATAAATGCAAGTACATATACAAGTCGCATAATATCATAATTAAATGATGCATAACGTTCATTTAAAATTCCGCCATATGAAAAATCTAAGCCCGTGCTATATATTATTACAAATGCAATAGTCATAAAACCTAGTGCCGCACCTGCAATTGAATAATACATATATTTTCTAACAGCACGTCTTGATTCTACTGTTTGATAATGGAAAACAAGCGGTATTGTCACCAAGGTTAAAAATTCGTAAAAAACATACATTGTAATTACATCTGATGCAAAACATATACCTAAAGTAACTCCGTATGTTATACAGTAAAATGCAAAAAATGAAGTTTGTCTTTCCTCTTTTTTCATATATTCAAATGCATAAAGCGTTGCAGGAGGCCACAAGACAGCCACAAGCCCTGCAAAAACACTCCCAAGTCCATCTACCCTAAATGAAATATATAAATCTTCTGTAATATACCAAAGGTAAAAAGTCTCCCCATTTGCATTAATTAAAAATGTTATTGTAAGTGCTGAAGATATTACAAGCATTGTCATAATATAAATTGATCTTTTTCTTTTTGAACCGAAATTTATTAAAAACAGGGAAATTCCCGTAAAAATCGGTAATAATATGCAAATAAAAGCCATATAAGCAGGCATATAAATTCCCCTTTCTAAAATATATTTACTATCATTTCATCAACCGTTCCAACTATTCCACCGTTGGCAACTCCAAGAAAAACTGTAAGTGCCGCCAGTATAATTATTGGAATTATCATATTATAAGACAACTCTTCTCGTCTTAACCTATTTGTCTTTCTTTCTTCAAAAAACGCTGAAAAAACTGGCACAAGTAAATATCCAGCTGTAAGTATTGCACTTAATAGCAGTGCAATAGCACCAACCCAAGATATTATATTAATATTTGAATAAAGTGAACCTATTGCCAAGAACCATTTACTTATAAAACCACTAGTAGGCGGTATTCCCACAAGGCCTAAAGAACATACTGCAAAACAAATCATTGTAATCGGCATTTTATGTCCCATATTCTTTAAATCGCAAACATTGGTTTTTCCTGTTTTATAAATAATTGCACCAGCAATTAAAAACAGTCCAACTTTCATTATTGCGTGAAAATAAATATGCGTCATGGCACCTCTATAACCGTCAAGTGTTAATAAAAATATACCAAACAAAACATAGGACACTTGACTTACTGTCGAATAGGCAAGCCTTTTTTTAAGCTGTTTTTCTCTGTATGCCATCATAGAGCCCATCACTATAGTTATGATGCTTAATATTAAAAGTGTGTACTGTACCCAAGTGTCAATTAAATAAATATCTCCACATATATAATATATTACTCGAACTACACCTAAAACGCCCGCCTTTGTAATAAGGCCTGATAGCAGTGCACTTGCAGGTGCCGGTGCAACTGGGTGTGCAGTTGGAAGCCAGCCGTGAAACGGAAACATTCCAGCCTTTACTGCAAAACCAAGTATTGTTATAAACACAGCAACAAGCAACAAATCTTTATTAATTTGAACTTCAATATTATTAAATACTCCGCCACCTACAAAGCTTGTACTTCTGCTGTAAAATGTAATAAATATAATACCAAGCAAACTCATAAATGCGCCACAAAGTGAGTATATTAAATATTTAAGTCCTGCAGATATTGCCTCTTTTGTTCTTGAATGTATGACAAGTGGCAAACTTGCCAAAGTCATAATTTCAAAAAACAAGTAAAAACTTACCAAATTCGCTGCATAGTCAAGGGCAATTATCGCGCCAAAAGTCATTAGATAAAACCCAAAAAACTGCTGCTCTCGCTTCTCGTGCTTTACATATTCAAAAGAGTAAAACAATACCAGCACCCACAAAACTGTAGTTATGGTTGAGAAAAAAGAGCTTGCATCATCTACTGCAAAATTAATTGAAATATCAGCCGTAAACTCATGTACCATTAAGGACATCTCTTGACCTGAAAAATTAATATAAAACACGAAAGCACTTGATATTATAAGGATACTAAAAACCAAAACCCTTAAAAACAAAGTTCTATTTAATTTTTTACATGTAGCAATTGCCGCACCTGCCAAAATTGGTAGAAAAGTAGGCACTAAAAATTCAAAATTTCCGCTCATATAAATACTCCATTCCTCCACTGCACTAAATTTTGCAGCATAAATAAAATCTGTTAAGCATTAGTAATATTAAAACGTTCCAAGTCCCGCTGTGATAAAGCTAATTAATGGCTGAGCACTTATTCCTATCAACACATTAATTACACACAGTGCGCTTACCCCAATAAAATATCGCACAGAGCGTTTCTCTTTTTTCTCATACTCAGACTTTGCACCACTTTTGGTGTATATACGCATTAATGTTCTTAAGAAATACATAGTATTAAGCACTGTACTTACTGCAAGGGCAATAAGTGTTATCCAAGTGCTTTCATTTGACGCCACGGCTGCTGTTGCAAACATTACCTTTGACATAAACCCAGCAAACATCGGTATACCTACCATAGATAGGCAGCCCACGGCAAACGCCACACCTGCTATAGGGTTTCTAAATCCAGATCCTGTCAAATCCTCAAATTTCTTACTATCTCCTGATACTTCTGTAAGGCCAGCACCAGCCATAAACAGAAGTGACTTTGTAGCGCCATGCACTATAATATGGAAAACAGCTGCTGTAATACCTGCAACGCTTCCAAGTCCTATTCCCATGTAAATATATCCAATTTGTGCAACAGATGAATATGCAATCATGCGTCTTAAGTCAAGTTCTTTAATTGCGCCTATAGAGCCTACAATCATGCCAATTACGCCTAATATATAGAAAATATCTAGTATTCCACTATTTCTAATTAAAGGTAAACCTATTACCCTGTATATAATTTTTATAAGCAGGAAGATATATGCCTTTGAAACCAAGCTTGAAAGAAGAGATGCAGGTACCGCACTTGCATAACCATATGTATCAGGCACCCATGAATGAAATGGAAACAGTGCACTTTTTATTGCAAGTCCTGCACAAGTTAAGCCTATTGTTATAAGAAGAGCCAATGTGTTTGTACCCTCTTGAGCTATCTGAAGTATAGCAGGTCTCATCTCTGTCATTACAAGGTGACCTGTCATATCATAAAGAAGACAAGTGCCCATTAAAAACAAACCAGAACCCAAAAGACTCATAACCATGTATCTCATACCTGCAACTATGGCATGTCCTTTTTGTCTAATAACAATAAGTCCGCAAGCTGCTAGGGTATTCATTTCAACAAAAACATAGGCTGTGAACATATCGTTTGTATAAATAATTGCAAGCATTGAGCCTAGCAAAATATTTACAAGCAAATAAAATAAATTCAATTTTTTAGGCTCTATATCTTTTATAGTATTTCTTTCGCCACAAATAACACTTAATAACATTATCACTGAGAAAAACAGTGCCATTCCAGCTTCTAAAATACCTGCCCTTATAACATTTCCCCAAGGAGATGGAAAATGTCCCATCATATATACATAATAATCCCCATTTTGCACAAAGTACAAAAGCAGTAAAGAAGACATTACCACTACTGAGCTTATTACAGCAAATGATACCCACCTTGCAATTTTACTTGGTAAAACTGAAGATATTATAGCACCAAACATTGAAAGCACTATACAAAAAAACGGAAAATTTTGAACAAAACTCATTGTGACACCTCTTTTGCATGATGCATCATTATTTCATCTATATTAAGCGTTTTATATCGTCTATAAAGTCTTATAGTCATTGCAAGTAAAATTGCCGTTACACTAACTGAAACAACAATTCCTGTAAGCACTAAAGCACTAGGAATAGGGTTTATATAAGCTTCAAGGTCAACTACTCCATCAACAACAATAGGAGCCTTTCTGCCATCTATATATCCTTTTGCCGCTAAAAAAAGATAAATTGCCGTATCCATTATATTTAGTCCTATAATTTTTTTAATTAAATTTTTATTAAGCATAAGACAGGTAAATCCAATAGCAAATAAAATCACAGCTATCGTAGCTTCAAAATTTGCAAAAATATTTCCCATAAAAACACTCCATTCCGTCACAAAATTGCAACATAAAATTGTTTAACTTTATAAATTGCCTTTTCTAAAATAAGCATAAAAAGAATACATTGTACAAGACACAACAAGCCCCACGCAAATATTCAGTGGAAGTATTAATCCTGCACTTAATATATTGCCGGGTATGCCCGGTGAAATAAATGTTTCTATATGATTAGCACCTGTAAAAAATGAATAGCTCTTTGCTATGCAGTAAAATGTTAAAGATGCTGTAGACACTGTCTTATATAATTTTCCTGAAAAGAACCTCTCTGTCTTTTTAAATCCGTACGCATTAAGATAAAGAATAAGTCCTGCCCCAATTATTGCACCACCTGCAAAACCTCCACCTGGCGATAAATGCCCGTTTGCAATAATATACACACCAAATAGCATTATAATTGGCACAAGTATCTTGGCAGTTTTTTGAAGAATTAGGTCATTCTTCGGTTCATAAAGCCTGTCATTCTCGCCAGAGGGCATAGACAAACTACTAGATTTTGTGTCCACTCTTAAAAGTATCATGACACAGCTCACTGCTACAAATAACACGCAGGCTTCGCCAAAGGTATCAAAAGCTCTGTAATCCAAAATAATTCCCGTAACTATATTTACAGCGCCAGTTTCTTCCATACCTTTTGTTATATATCTTTGAACAACTTCATTATTATCAGGTGTTGATGACGCACCAAACTCTGGAAGTCTGCTTACAACTGATAAAAGTATGATTATTAAACTTAGACAAATTACGCCTGCTGTTACTTTATATAACACACTAAAAAATTTCATTTCCCAGTGTGTTTCCATCTCAACTATATCCTCAGGTTTTTCCGCCTCTTCTTCATGCTCTACCGCATGAATTTTTTTAAGAGTTACGAAAAATAAAATTGAGCTTACACCAGCACCTACCGCCGCTTCGGTAATTGCAAGGTCGGGAGATTCTATAATTATCCATATAACAGACATAATACAGCTATATGCCATAAAGATTACAACAGCGTTAATAAGCTTTTTCGAAAAACTTACCCAAATGGCACAAACTACCAAGAGTATAAGTAGACCTGCCTTAATATACTCCATTATTTTCTCACCTCACACTCATCAACAAGCTCGTCATTTGTTGTTGCCTCAAGCCTTGTCATAAGATGACTTGATACAGGACTTGCAAACCACAAAAATGCAATAACAAGAAAAATTTTCAATATGGTAAATGAAAATCCGAAAAATATTATTACTGATAAAAGACATGACAAAAGTCCAAGTGTGTCCCCCAAAGCCGCAAAATGCATACGGTTCATAGCAAATTTATACTTAAAAACGCCAAACATGGACACAAGTAGAGTGAAAACACCAATAATCATAAATAGCGCTGAAAACCCAAATTTTATCCATTCCATTAGTTTTTCTCCTCCTTTTCACTCTCTTCAAGCTTTTTCTTTGCCTCATGTTTTTCTTGTTCATGTGCACCCATATACACTTTTGTTAAAACCACAACTGCTAAAAAACTTATCATTGCATAAATTAGCGAAATATCTACAAGATACTCTTCATCAAATAGTGCGGCAAAAATTGCTATTATAACTATAATTAATGTACCCATCATATTAATTGCTATTATTCTATCTGCAACTCTAGGGCCTATTATTGCTCTTATAAGCGCAAAAACCACAAGTATGCCCAGCACTATAATTGCTCCTAAAAACAAATAATTATATAAATTTTCAATCATTTTTCTCACTCTCCTCCATTTTTCTTAGAAGACAAATAAACGCAGAGTTGTCTATCCCATCAGCAAAGCTTTCATCCAAACAGTGAACCCAAAATTCCCCCTCTACAATTTCAACTGTAATTGTACCGGGGGTTAGTGTAATTGAATGGGAAAGTAAAACTTTTGATGCATCTGAATTAAAATGTGGATTAAAATGCATAAGCACAGGTTTTGGCTTTTTATTTCCAAATAAAAGTTTTATTACCGCAATATTCGCTTTTAATATTTCTATAATAAGAAGTCCAGCATATCTTAATAACAAAAATGATTTTTTGAGAAAAAATAATTCTCTTTTAGGGCTAAATCCCAAAAATTTATAACAAAATAAATATATTGCACCGCTTACAAGTGCCCCAATCCATAATATTTCGAATGTGATTTTTCCGTTAAATACTATCCATAAAAAATACAAAATAAAAAGCATTACTTTTACCTCTTAATTATTAATAAACTTTAAACAAGTTCATTATACTCCTATTTTTTTTATAAATCAACAATATAAATAAAACTCACTTTTTGAAAATAAAAATAGAATTTTGTTTGTAATTTTTGTTACAAATTGCCTGATTTTAGCTTTTTGTATTGTTTAGGAGTCATATTTTTAACTTTTTTAAATGTTTTAATTAAATGACTGCTGTCTGAAAAGCCAATTTCCTGACTTATATAATTTAAGTCATAATCTGTAAATAAAAGCATATTTTCCACCTTACATACTCTTATAAACTCAATATATTCCTTACAAGATCTGCCATATATTTTTTTAAATTCCTTTGCAAAGTAAGAATAACTTACATTACATCTAGCAGCAATGTCTTCAACCTTTATTTGTTCGGAGGAATGTTCGTTTATATATTCTGTAATGGTATAAATTGAATTTTCTTCTTTTAAAATTTCGCCTGCACAGTCGGTATCAAAACCATTTGCCCTCCATATTCTAACAAGGGTAATTAAAAGCGACATAAGTTGTCCGTGAATTATAAGGTCATATCCATAATTTTCACCAGTTGACTCCAACAAGCAATCTTCAAAATATTTTCTTACATTATATTGAATTAACATATCTTTTGAAAAAACCATACTAGCGCTTTCATTTTCTTTTGCTTTCGAAAAAAGCCCCGAAAGTTTAGGTGTATAGCTGTTTTCTACATTTAGTCTATTAATATCAAACTTAATTACAAAATATTTTGTAGGCTTATTTTCAATTTTTTCCATAGAATGTATGCTTCTTGGAAAAAACAAAACTATTCCACCTTCTTCTACCACACTCTTTTTTCCGTCAATCGTAACTTCAAAACTTCCTGACACAACATAAATTATCTCCATAAAATAATGCCAATGAGGAGTAACGCTTTTATGGTCATAATCTAAACTGTCCATAAAAACCTCATAGCGTGAATTTAAAATATCTCTATATTCAAATAAAGTGTCCATAAACCCTCCAAAATAGAATTGTACAATTATTGTATATTATTGTTATATCACATAAATTCAAAAAATTCAAACAAAAAATCTTATATAAAAAAAGGCTTGACATTTTCCCAAAATTATTATAGAATAAACAAGTCGTTAATTTAGGGGTATAGCTCAGTTGGTAGAGCAGCGGTCTCCAAAACCGCGTGCCGAGGGTTCAAGTCCTTCTGCCCCTGCCAAATAAAAAAGAACTCATCTATCAGATGGGTTCTTTTTTTATGCAGAAGGACTTGAACCCAAAGTGGGTAATTTGCGTTAATAAAAGTTGCCTGTGGCAAGTTTTTAGCAAATTGGTGTGAAGTAGCTGCGCTACAAGCACGAAATTCGCATAGCGAATTTGTCCTTGGGCCCCTGCCAAATAAAAAAGAACTCATCTATCAGATGGGTTCTTTTTTT
>CAYJJB010000005.1:0-41672 GCA_964370405.1 uncultured Eubacteriales bacterium
GTCAGGCCTTTTTAGATTGACTTCTTTATCAATTAAGAAGTACTCTTGCTCAGGACCTACTGTAGAGTTAACTCGTTTTGCACTTGTGTTGCCAAAAAGTCTTAAAATTCTTAGAGCTTGTGTATTTACTGCTTCCATTGAGCGAAGTAGCGGAGTTTTTTTGTCAAGCGCTTCTCCTGAATAAGAACAGAATGCTGTTGGAATGCAAAGTGTATTATCTTTTATAAAAGCATAAGAGGTGATATCCCAAACTGTATATCCTCTTGCTTCAAAAGTGCTTCTTATTCCACCATTTGGAAAAGATGATGCATCAGGCTCGCCACGTACTAGCTCTTTGCCTGAAAACTCCATAATAATTTCGCCTGAAGCTACAGGAGAAATGAAGCTATCGTGTTTTTCAGCAGTTATACCTGTCATAGGTTGGAACCAGTGTGTAAAGTGAGTTACACCTTTTTCTACTGCCCAATCCTTCATAGCTGTTGCCACCACGTTTGCAACATCTAAATCTAAAGCTTTTCCAAGCTCTATTGTTCTTTTTAATGCCTTATAAACGTCCTTTGGCAATCTGTTTCTCATTACTGTGTCGCTAAAAACCATGCTACCAAACATATTTGGCACATTATTACCATTATTACTCATACTAAAAAAAGACCTCCTTATAATAACTCAATTCCAAGTTTTTCACACTCTGCTATAGTATCTTTGTCCCAAATAGATACTTGTACTTGACCTATATGGGCTTGCTTTAATAGAAGCATGCAAAGTCTTGATTGGCCTATACCGCCACCCATTGTAAATGGAAGTTCCCCATTTAAAAGCATGCTATGGAACATTAAAGTTCTTCTGTCATCTGCCTGTGCTTTAGTAAGCTGTTCATCAAGCGATTTAGGGCTTACCCTAATTCCCATTGAAGAAACTTCAAACGCACAACCTAGCACATCATTCCAAAATAAAATATCTCCGTTTAGCGCCCAATCATCATAGTCAGGTGCTCTACCGTCGTGCTTTTCTCCAGATTTTAATATATCGCCTATTTGCATAACAAAAGCTGTTTTATGCTCTTTTAAGTAAGCGTTTTCACGCTCTTTTGGAGTAAGTGTTGGATACATTTCTTCAAGTTCATATGTAGTTACAAAACTAATTTCCTCTTTAAGTGAAGGTGTAAGACCAAATTCTTTACAAATTTGCCTTTCTGTTTCACAAACAGCGCTTACAATTTTTGTAACAGTATCTTTTAAAGTATCTATACTTCTCATTTCTTCTGTGATAACTTTTTCCCAGTCCCATTGGTCAACGTATATTGAATGAAGATTATCCATTTCCTCATCACGCCTTATAGCGTTCATGTCTGTATAAAGACCTTCGCCTACAGGGAAATGATATTTATAAAGTGCCAGTCTTTTCCACTTTGCTAAAGAGTGTACTACAACTGCATCAGTTTTCGTTTCTAAAATGTCAAATTTAACGGCTCTTTCTGTTCCGTTTAAGTCATCATTAATACCTGTTGAAGAATCAACAAATAAAGGAGCTGAAACTCTTTTTAAGTTTAAATTATTACTAAGTTTATCCTCAAATATTTTTTTAATCTGTCCTATGGCAGTTTGCGTTTGATAGATAGACAATGTTTTTTCATAGTCATACACTTGCATCATTTTACTCATTTTGTAAATAACCTCCTACTATTAATAATTAAAAAAGACGTTGTGAACGGTTTCAGTCCACAACGCCTTTGTTGTTATGTACTGCAGTATATCACAGCTTTAAAGCGTTGTCAAGAATTATTTTTAATAAAATTTAATTTACTGTTGACAAGGCATGCTTTCTAAGATAAAATATATGCAGTAATAAAATTAAATTAAATGGACAATGGTGTTCATCAAGTGTAGCCTGTGTACTAATTCGGGTTTCTTCGTGCTTGATGGACTTTTTTATTTTTATAGGAGGTAAATTGTGTTAAATAAAAAAATAGTTGAATATATTGAGGAAAATGATGTTAAATTTGTAAGACTTGGTTTTTGCGATCCTTTCGGAAATTATAAAAATATTTCTATAATGGCAGAGGAAATTGATAGAGCGTTTAAAGAAGGTATATCTTTTGATGCAAGTGCAGTAGAAGGCTTTTCAGATATTAATGAATCTGACTTGTTGCTATTTCCGCAAGCAGACACAGTGTCACTTTTGCCATGGCGCCCATACACAAACTCTGTTTTAAGATTACAGTGCAACATAAAACACACTGATAAAACACAGTTTTTAAGCGATGGAAGATATATGCTGCAAACAGCGATGAATGAACTTTCTAATATGGGCTTTAGCTCTAAGATGGGATCTGAGTGTGAATTTTACTTATTTAAAACAGATGAAGATGAAGAACCCTTGTTGAAAACAATAGATAATGGAGGCTATTTAGATATTGCACCAAAAGACAAGGGTGAAAATATAAGACGTGAAATTTGTTTGTGTCTTGATGAAATGGGACTAAAACCTGAGCGCTCTCACCATGAGCAAGGACCTGGGCAAAACGAAATTGATTTTAAATTTAGTGATCCTTTGTCGACAGCTGATAATTTTCTAACTTTTAAATCAGTAGTAAAATCAATTGCGTCAAGAAATGGATATTTTGCCTCTTTCATGCCAAAACCGTTTCTTAATAAACCTGGCAGTGGAATGCATATAAATATGTCACTTTATAAAAATGGTAAAAACTTATCTGAGGACCATAATGGAAAAGATTTTAAATATGTGAATAATTTTATTGCAGGCATACTTGAAAAAATTCCTGAAATAACTTTGTTTTTAAATCCCACCAATAATTCATACGAAAGATTTGGAAAATTTGAGGCGCCAAAATATATTTCATGGTCGCATAAAAATCGTTCTCAGCTTATAAGAATACCTACAAGCGAGGGCAACAGGGCACGTTTTGAATTGCGCTCACCTGATTCTACGCTTAATCCATATATAGCATTTTCACTACTAATTTATGCAGGAATATATGGAATAAAAAATGATTTACAACTACCAAAATCTATAGATGAAAACTTATATACAGCACCTGATAGTGTAACAGAAAAATTAAATGAATTGCCAAAAGATTTGTCTGCGGCAGTAGAGCTTGCCCAAAGTAGCGAGTTTGTTAAAAAATATATAAATGAAGAGCTTTTAAATAAATATATAGATATAAAGAAAAAAGAATGTGCAGAATATAAAAATGCAAAAGATAAAGAAATTTATTATATAAATAGATACTTTACAAGCTTATAAAGAAAGGTGGTAATTTTTTGGAGAGTGCTTTAATTATTTCTCATTCAGAAAAAGGAATAGATGTAATAGAAAAAATATTAAAATTAATGTCTTGTAAAAAAATTGCCACGGTAAAAAGCGCTTCAGAGGCACGTCGGGCAGTTTCAGTTAAAGAGTTTGACTTGTTTATAATAAACAGTCCAATTAATAGTGATGTAGGTGAAGGGCTTGCAAAAGAACTTGTGTCCTTAGATGTTTCTCAGGTTATAATTATAGTAAAAAATGATTCATATGACTATGTGTCAAGTTTGGTGGAAGATTTTGGTGTAATAACTTTGTCAAAGCCAATAAATAAAAGTCAATTATGGGTGGCGCTTAAGCTTGCAAAGGCAAGTCACCAAAGACTTAAAAAAATGAAAAAAATGAATGTTAAGCTCACACAGAAAATTGATGATATTAAAATTGTGGATAGGGCAAAGCGTGTTCTTATAACACATCTTAATATGAGCGAAGAAAAGGCACACAAATTTATAGAGAAAAAAGCAATGGATACCAGAATGTCAAGGAGAGAAATTGCAGAAAATATACTTAAAACATATGAAAGTTAGGAAGGTTTTACCAATGACAAAATATATATTTATTACAGGTGGAGTTGTGTCGGGTCTTGGAAAAGGAATTACAGCAGCTGGACTTGGAAGACTTTTAAAAGAAAGGGGATACAAGGTATCAGCACAAAAGCTGGACCCTTACATAAACGTTGACCCCGGAACTATGTCGCCACTTCAACATGGTGAGGTATTTGTAACAGAAGATGGTGTTGAAACAGACTTAGACCTTGGCCACTATGAAAGATTTATTGATGAAAATCTACATAAATACTCAAATCTAACATCAGGTAAAGTTTATTTTAATGTAATTAATCGTGAGAGAAGAGGCGGGTATTTAGGACAAACTGTGCAAGTTATTCCACATATAACAAATGAAATTAAAGAATTTATTTATAGTGGTGCAAAAGAGAGCGGTGCCGATATTTTGCTTACCGAAATAGGCGGAACAATAGGTGATATTGAAAGTCAACCGTTTTTAGAAGCAATACGACAAATATCGCTTGAAAAAGGACATGGCAATTGTTTATTTATACATGTTGCGCTAATTCCATACTTAAAGGGGTCTAATGAGCATAAGTCAAAGCCTGCTCAACACTCTGTTAAAGAGCTTAGAGGGATAGGCATATCACCTAATATAATAATTGCAAGGTCGGACGAGCCTATAAGCGACTCTATAAAAGATAAAATAAGCCTTTTTTGCAATGTGAAAAAAGACTGTGTTGTAGAAAATATTACACTTCCACATCTTTATGAAGCGCCATTAATGCTACATGAAAATGGGCTTGATAAAGTTGTTTGCAGAGAACTAGGACTTGAATCTGAAGAACCAAATTTAAGTAAGTGGCGCCAAATGGTAGACACTATGAAAAATATAAAAAACTGTGTAAGCATTGCCGTTGTTGGAAAGTATATTGAGCTTCAAGATGCATATATTTCTATAATTGAAAGCTTAAATCATGCAGGAATATATAATAATACAAAAGTAAAAATTAAATGGGTAGACTCTGAACTTTTAGAAAATAATGACGTAGAAAGTCAGCTTTCAGGCGTTCAAGGAATATTAATTCCAGGTGGTTTTGGCGACCGAGGAATAGAGGGCAAGGTGCTTGCATGTAAATATGCAAGGGAAAATAACATTCCATTTTTTGGTATTTGCCTTGGTATGCAAATTGCCATAATGGAATTTGCAAGAAATGTTTGCGGACTGACAGACGCCACATCTCAAGAATTTAATATTGATGCAAAGCATCAAGTAATCCATATTATGGAACACCAAAAAAATATAGTAAAAAAAGGTGGAACCATGCGCCTTGGTGCTTATCCATGCAAAATAGATGAAAGCACAAAACTATTTGAGCTTTACGGTGAAAAACAAATTGATGAAAGACATAGACATAGATATGAAGTCAATAATGACTATAGAGAAACACTTACTAAAAATGGCATTACAATTAGCGGAACTTCACCTGATGGACTACTTGTTGAGTGCATTGAAATTAAGGAAAATGATTTCTTTGTAGCGGTGCAGTTTCACCCTGAATTTAAAAGCAGACCCACAAAAGCCCATCCAATATTTTTAGGATTTGTGGAAAGCGCAGTGAAAAAAGCAAGTGAAAATAAATAAAAAAATGCTATGACACAAGTTGTCATAGCATTTTTTATTAGTGGGTAGTTCCCATTGCAGTTTTGTCTTCTTCGCCATTTACAGCGCAAAGCACTGCGTGGTGTAGCGCCTTTGCCATTACTTCAACCGACATTGCAGGTAGACTTGCACCCTTATTTGCAACTTGTTCAAATGCATAAGGTATATGAATAAAACCTGCTTTTATATTTTTGTATTTTGTGTTGCACATATGTAATACACTGTACATTACATCATTGCACACATAACTTCCAGCTGTATAAGAAAGTGCGCATGGCACACCGCATTCTCGTACTGCGTTTACCATTGCTTTTACAGGAAGAGTTGCAAAATATGCGTTTTCACCATGTTCTTCAATTTTTTCATCTACTGGCATATTTCCGTCGTTGTCAGGAATAGATGCCTCACGCAGGTTTATTGCGACTCTTTCTATTGTAATTTGCGCCCTGCCGCCTGCCTGACCTATAGATAAAATTATGTCGGGTTTGTACGATTTTATGCACTGTTCAATAACTTCTGCAGCTACACCAAACATCACGGGTAAATGCAATTTTTCTATCTGCGCACCGCCTATTTCATCGCTTAGTAAATCCACTGCAAGTGATGATGGGTTGATTTTTTCGCCACCAAAGGGCTCAAAGCAGGTTATAAGTACTTTCATATATGCGACCTCACTTTATATTAAATAGTTTGGTAATATTGTTTTTTGAAATCTTCAAAACTTCCTCTTCGCTTATTCCTTTAATCCTTGCAATCTCTCTTGCTATAAAGCTTATAAGTGAGGAGTCGTTTCTTTTTCCTCTAAAAGGCACGGGGGATAGGTATGGGCAGTCAGTTTCAAGTAACAGTTTATCCATTGGAATTTCTTTTACAACTTCCACAATGTTTTTTGCGTTTTTAAAGGTTACTACTCCGCCTACTCCTAAGTGATATCCTAATTTTATTAGCTGTTTTGCCATTTCCACGCTGCCTGAGTAGCAGTGCATTACACCGCTTAGTTTATAAGCTTTTAAAATTTCCATCATGTCGCCATGCGCATCTCTGTCGTGTAAAATAACAGGCAAATTTAAGTCCCTTGCAAGGTTTAACTGCTCATGAAAAACTCTTTTTTGCGTGTCCTTATCACAGTATGCTATATGATAATAATCAAGCCCAATTTCGCCCACGGCAAGCATTTTTTTATGTGTTAGTGCAGTTTTTATTGTGTCTAAATAATTTTCGGGCAAGTTTTGGGCACAGCTAGGGTGTATGCCTGCTGCGCCATAAATAAACTCGTATTTATCGCATAAATTAACGATTTTTTCAATTGTGTCATATTCTGAACTTACATTCATTATGCCACATACATTTTTGTCTGGTAAAATTTTTGATAAAAGCTCTTCTCTGTCGGCATCAAAGGCTTCATCGTCATAATGTGCGTGTGAATCAAAAATCATCTCAGTCTAGCTCCTGCTGGTACTCCGTCTACAAAAATGAGTTTTACTTCATCTTCACTTATATCAGCCGAAAGTAACATGCCGTGGCTTTCAACTTTGCAAAGTGTCACAGGGTGTAAATTTTCCACAAATAAAATATGTTTGCCTTTTACATCTTCTGGCTTGTACCACCGTGCTATGCCTGATACTATAGTTCTCAGCTTGTCGCCGTCATTTATTGTAAATTTAAGCAGTTTTTTTGCTCTTTTAACGTTTTCGCAGTCCACAACTTCGCCGACTCTAATGTCTACTTTAAAAAATTCGTCGATAGAAATTCTTTCTATGCCCTCAATTTTCTTTACAGGTTCGTTTGTGACATATTTTTCCATAAGAGTAGTAATTTTCTCTTCCATTTCTTTTTGATCAATTCTTGCAAATAAAATTTCAGGTTTATCTGTCACTTTATCGCCACTTTTATAAAGTCCAAAAGTTTTGCAGTCTTCTAAACTTCTTTTTTCTGTATTAATTTGAGAGAAAATGCTCTCTGCTGTTTGTGGCAAATATGGGTATAGAAGTGTTGTAGCAATAGAAATGCCTTCAACCAAATTATAAAGTACGGTTTGAAGCCTTGCATGGTCTTTCTCATCTTTTGCAAGTATCCAAGGAGTGGTTTCATCTATATATTTATTAAGTCTTCTAAATACGCTTATAACTTCATCAACTGCATCGGCAATTTTTAGCTTGTCCATCTTATCGCAGATTTTATCAAGTGCTGATGTAACAAAGGCTTTTAAATCTGCGTCTACATCTTCTACACAGTTTGTGTCTGTTACAACACCTTCAAAATATTTATTACACATTGAAATTGTGCGGTTTACAAGATTTCCTAGGGTGTTTGCAAGGTCAGAGTTTGTGCGCTCTGTCATTAAGTCCCAAGTAATAGTACCGTCGTTGTCAAAAGGAATTTCGTGTAGTACGAAATATCTTGTTGCATCAACGCCGTAAAGCTCGCATAAATCATCTGCATAAATTGTGTTGCCTTTTGATTTGCTCATTTTTCCACCGTCTTGTAAAAGCCAAGGGTGACCAAAAATTTGTTTTGGTAAAGGCAAATCTAAAGCCATTAAGAAAATTGGCCAGTAAAGTGTGTGAAAGCGCACTATGTCTTTGCCAATTACATGTAAATCTGCAGGCCAAAGCGCGTTAAATTGTTCTGTTGAATTTCCGTCACAGTCATAGCCTATGCCAGTGATATAGTTTGTAAGTGCATCAAGCCACACGTAAACCACGTGTTTTGGGTCAAAGTCCACACCAACGCCCCAGCTAAATGAAGTTCTTGAAACGCAAAGGTCTTGAAGACCCGGTAAAAGGAAGTTATTCATCATTTCATTTTTTCTCGATACAGGCAAAATGAAATCTGGGTTATCGTTCATGTGTTTTATAAGCCTGTCTGCATATTTGCTCATTTTAAAGAAATATGCTTCTTCTTTTGCAGGGCTTACTTCTCTGCCACAGTCAGGACATTTGCCGTCTTTTAACTGGCTTTCAGTAAAGAAAGACTCGCAAGGTCCACAGTAAAGACCCTCGTAGTGACCTTTATAAATATCGCCCTTGTCGTAAAGTTTTTTAAATATTTTTTGCACTTGTTCTTTGTGATATATATCTGTTGTTCTTATGAATTTATCATAAGAAGTGTTTACGACATCGAAGTTATCTTTGATTATCCCTGCGATTTTATCGACAAATTCTTGAGGCTCTACACCGTTTTCTTTGGCTTTTTCTTCATTTTTTTGTCCGTGCTCGTCAGTTCCTGTTTGGAAAAACACGTTGTAGCCCTGCGCTCTTTTAAATCTTGCGATACAGTCTGTTAAAATAATTTCATACACATTTCCGATATGTGGTTTACCGCTTGTGTATGCTATTGCTGTTGTTATATAGTAATTTTTATTGTTCATCAAAGTTTACGTCCTCTCAAATTTTTTAAAGTATAGCTGGTAAAATGGCAGAAAATACGGATAAAAGCATAAGTCCTGCAAGTATTATTGCACCAACACGTATAACCATTTTCCTCTTTTTATCGTTCACACCGACACCACCTTAAAGATATTAATAAACTACATTTTACCATGTAAATAAGTTATTGTAAATGATTTATTTGACATTCTAACAAAGCTTTAGTAAAATTTAATTATAATTTAAAGGAGATTTTAAAATATGCTTAAAAATGAAATACTAACTTGTGCCGCAGTTCACGATATATCGGGGTTTGGCAAATGTGCTTTAACTGTTTGTTTGCCTGTTTTAAGTGCTATGGGGGTTGAAACTTCTGTAATGCCCACGGCAATGCTTTCAACCCACGGCGGATTTAGCGGTTTTACCTATAATGATTTTACAAAGGAAATGTTACCCATGGCAAAACACTGGAAAGAAGTAGGGGCAAATTTTAATTCTATTTATACAGGGTTTTTGGGAAGTATATCGCAAATTTCAGTAGTAAAAGAGATATTTAGAACGATTAAAAATGATGATACCCTTATTATGGTAGACCCAGTAATGGCAGATGATGGAAAACTTTATAAGATGTATGATGAAAAAATGGTAGAGGGCATGAGAGAGCTTTGCAAAGAAGCAGATATAATAGTGCCAAACTTGACAGAGGCTTCATACCTTACAGGCGAAAAATATATCGAAAGTGGACACAGCAAAGAATATATTGAAAATATGCTTTACAAATTATCAGAATTTGGATGTAAATATGTGGTTATAACAGGCGTAAGTTTTGATGATGAAAAGCTGGGTTCAGCATGTCTTTGCGTGAAAAGCGGCGAAATTCACTATAGTCTGTTTAAAAAACACAAAGGTGGCTACCCCGGCACAGGTGACTTGTTTGCAAGTGTGCTTTTAGGTGCTATACTTAATGGTCATGGGATAGATGAAGCACAAGACCTTGCAACAAAATATGTCAGCGATACAATAGAGAAAACTATAGAGCTTAAAAGGGATAAAAATCCACTTTTTGGCGTGTGCTTTGAAAAAACTTTACCACAGCTTGTTTCTTTAATTGACAATTAATAATTATGGCTAAAATTATTAAACGAGAATATAAATTTACCTTGCAAAAGTGATTAAATTAGTGTAGAATATAAGTTAACGCTGTGGCGCTTTAAAGTGAAAGAGATGAAAGTTGGTGCATATAGATAATGCAAAATAATTTTTTCCAAAAAGATATAGAAACCATGCCAAGAGTCGAGCTTGAAAAATTACAGCTTGAAAGGCTTCAAAAAATGGTGGATTACTGTATAAATAATGTAAAGTTTTATAATGAGAAACTCAGTAAAGTGGGCATCACCTCTGGTGATAAAATTAAAACTTTGTCTGATATACAGTATATCCCATTTACCACAAAAGAAGACATAAGAGATAATTATCCGTTTAATATGATGGCAAGGCCTATGAAAGACATAGTGCGTATACACGCATCCTCAGGAACCACAGGAAAACCCACTGTGGGTCTTTACACAAAAAATGACCTTGATATGTGGGCGTCGCAGGTTGCAAGAATTTGTGTTGCAGGTGGCGTAACAGATGAAGATATAATACAAATCTCCTTTGGATATGGACTTTTTACAGGAGCTTTGGGACTTCATTATGGGCTTGAGAAAATTGGCGCCACTGTAATTCCGGCATCATCTGGTAATACTGAAAAACAACTTATGATGTTTAGGGACTTTGGTGTAACAGGACTTGTTGCAACTCCAAGTTATGCGATTTATCTTGCAGAGGCGGTAAAAGAGGGCAATGTTCCACTGTCTGAATATCATAAGCTTAGACTTGGTATTTTAGGAAGTGAAAGCTGTAGCAGTGAAATGCGAAACGAAATTGAAAAAGGACTTGGTATTTTTGTAAGTGATAACTATGGAATGACAGAGCTTACAGGGCCTGGTGTATCTGGTGAATGTATATACAGAGATGGCCTTCATTTTAATGAAGATGCATTTTTGCCTGAGATTATAGACAGCGATACAGGTAAAGTGAAAGACAGGGGTGACACGGGAGAGCTTGTTGTTACAACGCTTTTAAGAGAGGGCGCACCTGTTTTAAGATACAGAACAAAAGACATAGCAAGTTTAAATTATGAGCCATGTAAATGTGGCAGAACTGGTGTTCGTATGAACAAAATCACTGGTAGGACAGATGATATGATTATAATAAAAGGTGTCAACGTGTTTCCATCACAAGTGGCTACTGTTCTTGCCGAATTTAAACAAATCAGTCCACATTATCAGCTTGTTCTTACACGCAAAAACTATCTTGACAGGCTGGAGGTTAAAGTAGAGCTAATTGACGCTTCACTTTTGGAAAACTTTAGAGAGCTTGAGGGTCTTACAAAGCAAATACATGACAGACTTAGAAGCATTTTAGGGCTTGATACAAAAGTAAGCCTTGTAGAACCGAAAAACCTAGAGCGTTTTCAGGGCAAGGCAAAAAGAGTAATAGACAATAGACAATAGTTGATAGTGAATAATTGATAGTGAATAGTGTTAAAAATAAAAAATGCATAGCATTTCACTATCACTCTCAACTTTCAACTTTCAACGCTCAACAAATTAAGGAGGAATTTATCTTGAAAGAATTAATGCTAGGAAATGAAGCTGTTGCAAGAGGTCTTTTTGAAGCAGGTGTTAAGGTGATATCAAGTTATCCTGGAACACCAAGTACAGAAATAACTGAAGCGGCGGCAAAATATGATGAAATGTACAGTGAGTGGGCGCCTAATGAAAAAGTTGCGGCAGAGGTTGCAGCTGGTGCATGCATAGGCGGTGCAAGATCGTTTTGTGCTATGAAACACGTTGGATTTAACGTGGCGGCAGACCCAATTTTTACAATGAGTTACATAGGTGTAAACGGTGGTATGGTAATTGCTGTTGCCGATGACCCAAGTATGCACTCATCTCAAAATGAGCAAGACACAAGAAACTATGGAATTGCTGCAAAGCTTCCAATGCTTGAGCCTGCAGACTCTCAGGAATGTAAGGATTTTACAAAGCTTGCATTTGAAATTTCAGAGCAGTTTGACACGCCTGTAATTTTAAGGCTTACAACAAGAATTTCTCACTCAAGAAGTATTGTAACTTTGGGAGAAAGAGTGGAACTGCAAAATAAGCCATATGTAAAAAACGTAGCAAAAAATGTTATGCTTCCTGCATTTGCAAGGCCAAAACATGAAATAGTTGAAAAAAGAACACTAGACCTTAAACAGTGGTCAAAAAATAGCTCCATCAATATTGTGGAAGACAATGGCTCAAAAGTAGGCGTGATTACAGCTGGTTCTGTTTATCAATATGTCAAAGAAGTAATGGGCGATGAATGTAATTACCTAAAACTTGGCATGATTAATCCTTTATCAGAAGATTTAATTAAAGATTTCTGTAAAGGTCTTGAGAAAATATATGTAATAGAAGAGCTTGATGATATTATTGAAACTTTCTGCAAAAAAAATGGAATAAATGTAATAGGAAAAGACCTGTTCCCAAAATGTGGCGAGTTTAACCAAAAACTTATGGCAAAGGTTTTAAAAGGCGAGGAAGTAAAGGGTTTAAGCTTTGACGAGGCAATACCTGTAAGACCTCCTGTAATGTGCTGTGGTTGCCCACACAGAGGTGTGTTCTATGCACTGAAAAAAGAGAATGTGTATGTAAGTGGCGATATAGGTTGCTACACTTTAGGCGCTTCTGCTCCACTTGGTGCTATGGATTTATGCATTTGCATGGGTGCTTCCATTTCTTCACTTCATGGCTACAACAAAGCTACAGGAAACGACAATAAGTCAGTTGCAGTAATAGGCGACTCCACATTTATGCACACAGGTGTAAACAGCCTTATCGACATAGCTTATAATAGAAGTAATTCTGTTACAATGATTTTGGATAACTCCATTACTGGTATGACAGGTCACCAACAAAACCCAACAACAGGTTTTAACATTAAAGGCGAGCCATCTGCTTCTGTAGATTTAGAAAAGCTATGTACTGCAATAGGAATAAATAGAGTTAAAGTTATAGACCCATATGACTTAAAAGAAACTATGAAAGTCATTAAAGAAGAGCTTGCAGCCGACGAACCATCAGTAATTATAAGCCGCAGACCTTGTGCGCTTTTAAAATACGTTAAGCATGAAACACCACTTGAAGTAAACAGTGACTGCGTAGGGTGCAAAATATGTCTTGGCATTGGTTGTCCTGCAATTAGCATGAAAGACGGCAAAGCAGTTATTGATAAAGCACAATGTGTGGGCTGTAAAGTTTGCAAGGGTTTATGCCCTAAAAAAGCTATAAATTAAGGGAGGAGAATATTATGCAAAACGACGTAAAAAGTATACTTATAGTAGGCGTTGGTGGACAAGGAACTTTGCTTGCAAGCAAAATTTTGGGTACGGCAATGATGAACGAGGGATATGATGTAAAAGTAAGTGAAGTGCACGGAATGAGTCAAAGAGGCGGATCTGTTATAACTTATGTAAGATATGGCACAAAAGTTGCTTCTCCTATAATAGAAGAAGCACAGGCGGATATTATTTTGGCGTTTGAACAACTTGAGGCGGCAAGATATTTACCATATCTTAAAAAAGGTGGATTTTTAATCACCAACACTCAAAAAATGGATCCAATGCCAGTTATCACAGGTACTATGGAGTATCCACAAGACATAATTGAAAAAATTCGTGAAAAAGGTGTAAATCTCGATACGGTAGACGCCTTAGACTTTGCTGTAAAAGCAGGTTCACAAAAAGCTGTTAACGTGGTTTTAATGGGTGCAATGGCGGCAAAACTTAATCTTCCTAAAGAAGCATGGGTAAAGGCACTAGAACAAACAGTACCACAAAAATTTATAGAAATGAACAAAACAGCATTTGAATTAGGATTTAACAACGTGTGAAACACGTTGGAGTGAAGAGTGAAAAATGAAAAGAGAAAAGTGGAGGCGGAAATCCTACGGATTTCTAAATTATATAATCAAAAAATGCGTAGCATTTCACCACAACTCTTAACTCTTAACTCTTCACTTTTTACTAACATAAAAAAGGAGGGTCTACATTGTATTATCAACAAGAGATTGAATGTGCAAGCCGTGAAGAACTTAAAAAAATTCAATCTGAAAAATTAAAAACCATAGTTAAAACTTGTTATGAAAAAATACCTTTTTATAAAGAAAGCTTTGATAAAGCGGGCATAAAACCGGAGGATATTAAAAGTATAGACGACATAGTAAAACTTCCATTTACAGAAAAAAATGATTTGCGAGATACTTATCCATTCGGGCTTTTAGCCGTTGGACGTGATGAAATTGTGAGGGTTCACGCTTCATCTGGTACTACAGGTAAACAAACAGTTGTTGCATACACCCAAAATGACATAGACATTTGGGCGGACTGTGTTGCAAGAAATATAATGGCAATTGGCGGACACAAAAAAGACTTTGTTCAAGTAGCCTATGGTTATGGACTGTTTACAGGTGGTTTGGGGCTTCATTATGGTGCTGAAAAACTTGGAGCTACTGCAATTCCCGTATCATCTGGAAACACTGAAAGACAAATTCAAATTATGGAAGACTATGAGTCTGACATACTTTGCTGTACTCCATCTTATGCAATGTACATAGGAGAAACTTTAAAGGAAAAAGGAATTGACCCTAAAAGTCTAAAGCTTAGGGCGGGTATTTTTGGTGCAGAGCCATGGACGCAGGAAATGCGAAAAGAGATAGAAAATCTTTTAGACATTAAGGCATATGACATTTATGGACTGTCTGAAATAACAGGACCTGGCGTTTCTTGCGAATGTACAGAGCAGGCTGGCATGCATGTAAATGAAGACTATTTTTATCCTGAAATAATTGACCCTGACACAGGTGAAACTTTGCCTGAGGGCGAATTTGGTGAACTTGTATTTACCTGCATAGGTAAAGAAGCGCTTCCGCTTATAAGATATAGAACAAGGGACATTTGTAGATTGAATTATGAAAAATGCGGCTGTGGAAGAACTCTTGTAAGAATGGATAAACCAAGAGGAAGAACCGATGATATGCTTATAATAAGAGGCATAAACGTATTTCCATCACAAATTGAATCTGTGCTTTTGGAACTTGGCATGGACCCAAATTATCAACTGGTTGTAGACCGTGTTAATAATTTGGATAGAATGGAAGTGCAGATTGAAATTAATGACAATATTTTCTCTGATACAGTTAGAAATATTGAAGAGATAGAGAAAAAAATATCTTTAGCTCTTCAGTCAACACTTAACATTGTTGCAAAAGTAAGACTAGTAGAACCAAAAAGCATTCCTCGCTCAGAAGGAAAAGCAAAAAGAGTTATAGACAATAGAAAATAGTTGATAGTGAATAGTTGATAATGGATAGTTTTAAAATAGAAAATGCATAGCATTTTCCACCACCACTCTCAACTCACAACTCTCAACTTTCAACTAATATGAAAGGCAGTGACTTTATGCAAATCAAACAACTTTCGGTATTCATTGAAAACAAACCCGGCAGGCTTGCCGATATTACAGAGGTACTTGCAGAAAATAAAATTGATATAAGGGCAATATCTGTTGCTGATACAAGTGATTTTGGAATACTAAGAATTATTGTAGATAAGCCTGATGAAGCATCAGCGGTACTTAAAGAAGCTGGAATGACAGTGTCTTTATCTAAAGTAATAGCCGTAGGTATAGGTGATATTACAGGTGAATTTGCAAGAGCAATTAGAGTGCTTGCACAAGAAAAAGTTAGCGTTGAATATGTATACGCATTTGTAAGCCGTGACAAAGGCAAGGCATATGTTATAATTCGTGCTGATGACGGCGAAAGAGCAGCAAAAGTTCTTATAGATAACGATGTAGAAATTTTATCAGAAGAAGCACTTTACAACATGTAATGGAGAAATTTATGAAAAGAGAAAATTATATTTCTTGGGACGAGTATTTTATGGGCGTTGCCGTTTTAGCATCTCACCGAAGCAAAGACCCAAATACACCTGTTGGTTCTTGTATAGTTGATGAAAAAAACGTAATAGTGTCAACAGGATATAATGGACTTCCCATAGGCTGCTCAGATGATGAATATCCATGGGGAAATAAAGGCGAAAATATAGACACAAAATATCCATACGTAGTTCATGCAGAGCTCAACGCAATTTTAAATGCACATGGAAGAAATTTAGAAAATACAAGGGTATATACAGCTCTTTTTCCCTGCAATGAATGTGCAAAAGCAATAATTCAGTCCGGAATTAAAGAAGTTATCTATTTAAGCGATAAATACGCAGACACAGACCTAGTAAAAGCATCAAAACGCATGCTTACATCTGCAAATGTTAAATTTAGACAACTTGATACAAAGAGAGAAAAAATAGAGTTAGATTTTACGATTAAAGCTTAATAAAAGAGAGTCGGTATGAGCCGACTCTCTCAGACTGTCGAAAAACCCACAACCGCAAAAAAATGAGCCAAGTTGGCTCATTTTTTGCTTCCTGCGTCACAAACCCTTGCAAATTTCCCTCACATACCCTCGTATTACTCAGTCATTTTAGGGAATTTGTTCCTTGTCTTTCAGATTTTTAGACAGTCTGGCATCGTGTACAAAAAAGTAAGACTTTTTTGACACGCTGAGAGAGTCGGTATGAGCCGACTCTCTTTTTAACTTTTATTAAGCTGTTCTCTTAGTTTTTCTTTTACCCAAAATACTCCAATCATTCTGCATATTACACTAATTTCTGCAATTTCATCAGGCATGAGGTTATAGCTTCGCTCACAGTCGGCAAAACCTATAAAGCCTACAGGTTTATTTTGATCCCACACACCAAAATGCAAAATGTATTTTACATCATGTTTTTGTGCCAAACTTTGAGAATTACTGTCAAGCTGCTCTAAGTTGGTTACCATGAAAAACTCTTCATCTTTACCTGGCGCTAAAGAACTGTGCGAAGAAGGCGTTTTTAAGTTTTGCATTTTATCTTTTGTTGGATTTATTCCGCATTTGCACCATTCATAACTGCAACTATGCTCGGATAAATCGTCTGAAAATTCAAAAATATAGCCTCTGCTAAAATTAAAATGCTCTGTCAAAAGCTGTAAAACTGAATTCAGGCAGTCCTCTAAATCGTCGCAAGTGTACAAGAGTCTGAAAATGTATTCAAATTTATTATCCCTAAATTTTTTTTGATTTTTTTGAGGTATAAATGACACTGCATTTTCAGGCTTTTTACTAAGTGTAGCAGAATTATGATATTTAACATACTCTCTACTGCAGTCACATTTAGCTTCAAACAGCGCAATATCTGCTTTGTGGTAAAGCTGCTCAAGTGTTGTGCCGTGTTCGGGCGATACAGAAAGCCCTATGCTAAGTGTGATTTCTGTTTTAATAGAATCTTTAATATATTCTCTTTTCAAATTTGCACAAAGTAATTTAGCTCTATCAAGTGCTATGTCGGCGCTTGATAAATTTCTCATAAATATGAAAAATTCATCTCCTCCAGCTCTTGCAATAATATCGTCATCTCTAAAATTTTTCTTTAAATCCATAGCAAATTCGCTTAAAATAGCATCGCCATATAAATTTCCAAACTGCTCATTTATTTGTGAAAAATTATCAATATCAACAATGAGCAATGCGCAAATTTGACCTGGAAATAAATTGTTAAGACAGCTTGAAATTTTTTTCTCTGCTGCTTCTTTTGTTAATAAACCTGTAAGTTTGTCAGTGCCAATTTGGCTTGTGAAATTGTACATTTCTTGTGCGCTGCTACCACTTTGATAAATTTCTCCACTCATAATTTTTGAATTTGTTTTTTCATTTATCTCTACTTTAAAGTTGATGTTAAAAAAATAGACTTTGTTTTTTGAAAAGAAAGTGAGTTTTTTCTCATTACTGCTTTTCCTTCTTTGAAAATCCATGTTAAAAAACCGTACAAGAGTTTCGTCACGCAAAATTCCTTTTTCAATTAGAGAATTCGGAAAATTTTCTACAGTTGATGATATGCCTACTTTGTCAGCAAAATTTTGACTGCAGTTAAATACTTTGCTATCTAAATCAAAAGTGAAAGTTGCGGTTACTTCAAAGCTTTCATGAATATCTAAATTGCTACTTTGTAAAACAGCAAATTCATCAATTTGGCTGTCGGAGTCATCTATAATTTGAACAATAATTTTGTCATCGCCTCTTTGTGAGGTGATTTTTTTTGAAGAAATTTTAATTTTGCATTGCTCACCATTTTTTTTGATGATTTTTGCGGATATTAAGCTTGTATTATGAGATAAAAGGGATGAAAGCTCTACTTCTCCACTTGAAGCACGCATAATCCCACAACAGCAATTTCTATACTTTTGTAGAAATTCCTCTCTATTATATCCAATTAAATCAAAAAATCCGTCGTTTGCTTCTAATACAGCGAGTTCTTTTGAACACTCAAGTATTGCCACTGCACTTGGAAGGTGTTGGTTTAAAATATCTAAATTGCTAAGTGGTGTTATAATATTACTCATATTTCCCTCCTGCTAACTAAAATTAAATCATATTATATGTACATTTTATCATAAACATATATATTGTTTCAAGATTTATAATTAAATTCGATGCAAATGTTACATACAATAGAGGTAATGATACATTTATCATAAATTGACATATTAGTTTCAGTTCAAAACATAGAATTATCGAAAATTAGCTGCTTTTTTCTGAAAAGTGAAATATTTATATTTGAAAATATAGAAAAGTTGTTATATAATTATACCAATATTAATAAAAATTAACATTATTCTTAATGCAATATGTTGTTTTTGTTTGAAAGTAAGATTTAATAAAGGGGGATAATCATGAAAAATGTAAATGTACGCACTTTTTGTAATGAGTCACAAGATGTGCACAAACTTGAAGAAATTCAAAATGTGATGGACCTTGTAGGTAAAAACCCTGATAAATTAATTCAGGTGCTTCATGCAGCTCAAGAGATTTATGGCTGTTTACCCTTAAATGTGCAATGCTTTATTGCACAGGGCATGAATGTGCCTGTTTCAAAAGTTTCGGGCGTAGTCACGTTTTATTCCTTCTTCTCAACAAAACCCAGAGGAAAAAATATTATAAGAGTATGCATGGGAACAGCGTGTTATGTAAGAGGCGGCAAAAAGCTTGTTGAGGCACTGCAAAATAAGCTCGGCATTGGCTTAGGGGAAACTACACAGGACAAACTTTTCTCGCTTGAAATTGCAAGATGTATAGGAGCCTGCGGTTTGGCACCAGCAATTATGATTAATGATACTATCTATAAACAAGTCAATGAGAACAAGTTAAATGCAATACTAAACGAATATCGTCAGGAGGAAGAAAAATGAAAATTTGTGATTATAATGCTTTAGAGCAAATAAAAAATAATTATAACGAAAATATTTCTTCTTTTGAAAAAACGGTACTTGTATGTGCGGGCGCTGGTTGCGTTTCATCAAACTGTGGTGCTGTAAGTGAAGCATTTAAAGAAGAAGTTTCTCAAAATGGATTTGATGATAAAATTAAGGTTATAGAAACAGGTTGCATGGGGCTTTGTGCAGTAGGACCTGTAATGCTTGTTTTACCTGAAAGAATTTTTTACACAAATTTAGATGCTGTAAAAGCACGAGAGATTTTCAGTTCTCATATTTTAAAAGGTGAAATTATTGAGCAGTATACATATTATGACCCAAGTCTTGAAAGTTTTGTGCCAAAAATTGATGACATAGAATTTTATAAAGCTCAAGTGAAAATTGTGCTTGATAACTGTGGTCTTATTGACTATTCAGACATAAATGCTTATATAGCAAAAGATGGTTATAAAGCGACGTATAACGCACTATGTAAGAGCACTCCAGAAGATGTGATAGAAGAAATTAAAATATCAGGTCTTCGTGGAAGAGGTGGTGCTGGGTTTCCAACTCATATTAAATGGAGCGCTTGTAACAAAATGCAAAGCGATGAGAAATATATAGTCTGTAATGCAGATGAGGGTGACCCTGGTGCATTTATGGACAGAAGTATAATAGAGGGCGACCCTCACAGCGTTTTAGAAGGCATGATGCTAGGAGCTTATGCAATAGGAGCAAGTACAGGGTATGTCTATATAAGGGCAGAGTATCCAATCGCAATAGAACGTCTAAAAATTGCGATAGAGCAGGCAAGAGCGGCAGGTCTTTTGGGTGAGAACATATTCAGTTCAGGTTTTAATTTTAATGTAGAAATAAGAATAGGTGCAGGTGCATTTGTTTGTGGTGAAGAAACTGCACTTATAGCATCAATTGAGGGGCAAAGAGGCGAGCCAAAGCAAAAACCTCCTTTCCCGTTCGAGTCAGGAATAAATGGAAAACCCACTATAATAAATAATGTTGAAACCATTGCAAATGTTCCTAAAATTTTATTAAAGGGTGGCGCATGGTATGCAGGTTTTGGTCTTCCAGAGGCACCCGGTACAAAGGTTTTTGCACTTGCAGGTCAGGTTGTAAATACAGGTATTATTGAAGTGCCAATAGGAATTTCTTTGGGTGACATTATCTACAAAGTAGGTGCTGGCATTAGAGATGGCAAAAAATTTAAAGCTGCACAAATGGGAGGACCGTCAGGCGGATGTATTACAAAAGAAAATCTAAACACGCCAATAGACTATGAATCCCTAAAAAAACTTGGCGCAATAATGGGTTCTGGTGGACTTATAGTCATGAATGAAGACACTTGCATGGTCGACACGGCAAGATTCTTCATGGATTTCATACGTGAGGAATCCTGTGGAAAATGCGTTGCATGTAGAATTGGCACAAAGCGTATGCTTGAAATACTTGAAAACATAACCGATGGAAAAGGCAAAGAGGGCGACATAGAGCTTTTGGAAAGTCTTTCTAAAACCATTCAAGATACAGCTATGTGCGGTCTTGGACAAACAGCACCTAATCCAATACTTTCTACTATAGAAAATTTTAGAGAAGAATATGAAGAACATATAAATAAAAAACGCTGCAGTGCAGGTGTTTGCGCCTCTATGTTTATTTCTCCATGTGAAAATACATGTCCTGCAAACATAAATATACCTGGATATATTTCGCTTATAGCATCAGGCAGATTTATAGATGCGTATAATTTAATAATGAGAGAAAATCCGTTCCCTGCTGTTTGTGGAAGAATTTGCACAAGACCATGTGAGCAAAAATGCAGAAGAGCAGGGGTTGACGAATCTGTTGCTATAAGAGATTTAAAACGTTTTGCCGCAGATTATGCATTTAAAAATGAGCTTCCATATTCCATGCAGCTTTCATATCCTAAAAATGGCAAAAAAGTGGCTGTGGTGGGTGCTGGTGCTTCGGGTCTTACATGTGCATATTATCTTGTAAGAATAGGTTATGATGTAGATGTTTTTGAAAGTGAAAGTGTTGCAGGCGGAGTGTTATCGTTTGGAATACCAGAATACAGACTTCCAAAAGACATACTTTCTCATGAAATTGACTTAATTAAACAAGCAGGTGTTAATATTCATTTAAATACAGCTGTCGGAAAAGATGTAGAGTTTGCCAAGCTAAGACAAGAATATGGGGCAATTTATCTTGCAACAGGAACTCAGTTCCCTCAAAAAGTTAATATTGATGGCGAAGATTTAGATGGTGTGCTTCACGGAATAAGTTTCTTAAAGAGCGTATTTAATGAAAATCCACGTTTTGACGGAAAAACAGTCTGTGTTATAGGTGGTGGAAACACGGCTATAGACTCTGCAAGGACAGCACTTAGAATAGGTGCTGAAAAAGTAATAATTTTATACAGAAGAACAAGAGATGCAATGCCAGCTTATAAGGAAGAAATAATTGAGGCGGTAGAAGAGGGTGTTGAAATTTTAGAGCTTGTCAGTCCTGTGAAAATACTAGAGGGAAAAGACGGCAAAGTGTCAGGTGTACAGTGTAAAAAAATGACCTTAGGTGACTTTGACTCTTCTGGTAGAAGAAAGTCTATAAGTGCAGGGGAAGAAGAGTTTATAATAGACTGCGACATAGTAATTCCAGCTGTCAGCCAATATGCTGATCTACCATTTATTAAAAAAGAGGATATAGGAACTACTTCTTGGGGGACATTTATTGTAAATGCGGACACACTTATGACCACAATGGACGGAGTATTTGCAGGCGGTGATGTTGCAAGAGGGCCTGATGATGTAATACGTGCAATAGCAGACGGCAAACAAGCGGCAGTTGCAATTGATAAATATTTAGGCGGCAAGGGCGAACTAAATAAAGGTGCTGAGATTGATATACCACAAATAGTAGATGAAGACGAGGTTGTATATCACGAGCAGTTCCCAAAAGAAATTTTAGATCCTGATAAGAGGAATGATAATTTTGAAGAAGTGGTAAAAGGTTTCCACAAAATTAATGCACTGGCAGAGTCTATGCGCTGTCTGCACTGTGACAGGAGGTAAATATGGTAAATTTAGTTATTAATAATAAAAATATCAGCGTACCTGATGATTACACAATTTTACAAGCGGCAAAAGAAAACGGAGTATTAATACCATCACTTTGCTATCTTGAGGGAATACACAAATGTGGTTCTTGTAGAATTTGCAGTGTAGAGGTTGAGGGTGCAAAAACCTTAGTGGCATCATGCATTGCTAATGTGCGAGAGGGCATGAGAGTCATTACAAATTCAAAAAGGGTACAAGAGGCAAGGCGAATGCTTTATAACCTTATACTTTCAGATCACTCTAAAAATTGTTTGAGCTGTGTAAGAAATCAAACTTGCGAGCTTCAAAAGCTTGGCGAGCAGCTAGGTGTTACAAAAACAGTTTTTGAAAGTGACAGCACTAGGCAAAAAACAGATATTTCCGTATCGCTTACAAGAGATTTGTCAAAATGCATACTTTGTAGGCGCTGTGTTACTGCTTGCAATGAAATACAGGGCGTAGGGGTGCTAGGTGCACAAAACCGTGGATTTGATACCGTAATAGGCCCGCAAATGGACGGTGAGATATCATCATCAGCCTGTTCCAACTGTGGACAGTGCACTGTTGTATGTCCTGTGGGTGCACTTGAGGGAACAAGCTCTATAGAAAAGGTTTGGGATGCAATAAACGACCCAACAATCAGAGTGGTAATGCAAGTTGCACCTGCTGTGAGGGTTGCAGTTGCTGAAATGTTTGGGGCAAAACCTGGAACAAGCGACACAGGAAAACTTGCAGCCTCTATGAGAGCTTTAGGCGTTGATGATGTATTTGATACAAACTGGTCGGCAGATCTTACAATAATGGAAGAGGGGACAGAGTTTTTGCAAAGGGTGCAAAACCCAAATGCCACTTTGCCTATGATAACCAGCTGTTCTCCAGGGTGGATAAAATTTGTCGAAAACCATTATCCCGAAAAACTTTCACATCTGTCTACTTGCAAATCGCCTCATATGATGCTTGGTGCTTTGGCAAAGTCCTATTATGCAAAAAAAATAGGGGTAGACCCTAAAAAGATGTTTGTCGTGTCTATAATGCCATGTACGGCAAAAAAGTTTGAGGCGCAAAGAGAGGAAATGATAAATGAGGGCTGCAAAAATGTAGATGCAGTTCTTACAACAAGAGAATTTGGAAGGATGGTTAAAGAGGCTGGAATAGACTATAACAATCTGCAAGATGAAAAGTTTGATGAACCAATGGGATTTTCCACAGGTGCTGCGGATATATTTGGCCTTACAGGTGGTGTAATGGAAGCGGCGCTCAGAACAGTTTATACCATACTTACAGGCAAGGCGTTGCCGTTTGAGAATTTGCATGTAGCGCCAATTGTTGGACTACAGCAAATCAAGGAGGGCACTATAAAACTTGAGGGGCTTTTGCCTGAGTATAGCCACCTTGAGGGAGTAGAAGTAAAGGTGGCAGTAACCAGTGGTCTAAAGGGTGCCAATATATTAATGGAGCAAATAGAAAAAGGCGAGTCGCCTTATCATTTCATAGAGGTAATGGGATGTCCTGGTGGATGTATAACAGGTGGAGGACAACCAAGGTCAGATGACCCAAAAGTACGAGAAAAACGTATGAAAGCCTTGTATGGTGAAGATGAAGGCAAAAAAATGAGAGAGTCACACAAAAATCCTTCAATAATAAAACTGTATGAAGAATTTTTAGGAACTCCCTGTGGAGATAAATCTCATCACCTACTTCATACTCACTATGTAAAAAGAGATATGATGGAGGAGATAATTAATAGTTGAGAATTGAGAGTTGATAGTGGTTCTTATGCTTTTTCTCAATATTCAAGAATAAAAGTGGCTGTGATATTTTCACAGCCACTTTCTTGTTTAAATATAAAATTACTTGTTCTTTCTGCTTTCCCACATAGTATAAAGTGGAGTTGCTATGCAAAGGGAGGAGTAACAGCCTGATATTACACCTATCATCATAGGCAGTGCAAAGCTTGATACTGTGTCTATTGCATAAATAACAGATACTACATAAATTACCGAAAGTACTATTAAAGTGGTAAGAGATGTTAGTACTGAGCGTGAGAAAATTTGGTTTAAGCTTTTATTAACCACTTGGTTTATAGGCGCATTTTGCATTAACGCTTTGTTTTCACGCACTCTATCATAAATTACTATGGTATCATTTAGTGAATAACCCACTATGGTTAGAATTACAGCGATGAAGATATCGTTTATGTTCATTCCAAACATGATAAAGACAAAATAAACAATTAAAACATCATGCACTAAGGCAATTACAGCCGTTACACCTGCGGTCATGCCACCAATTTTTCTAAATCTAAACATAATAAACAGCAATAAGAAAATTATGGTAATTCCAAAACACACAAGGCATTTTTGGAAAAACTTTGCGCCCATTTCAGGGTCTACTGTTGTTGCACTTGCAACTTCAAACGTTCTGCCCTCGTAATTTTCGTTAAGTGCATCTGCAATTTGCTGTTGTGTTTGGACAGACAGGGTTTCATTTCCTGAAAAATTAACGGTTACTTGGTGCATATCTGTACTCATTACATAGTTTGTGGTAATAGTTACAAATCTACCGCTTGCGTTTTCTATTATATCGGAAACTTCACTTTGTGACACATCGCCGTCTACTGTGTATTTAATAACAGCTCCGCCTGCAAATTGTATATCCAAATTTGCGCCAAAGATAATGTTTACCAAAAGTCCTATTACTATTATAGCGCAGGATATAATAAAAAATATTTTTTTGTTTTTGTAAAAATCTATGTTTAAATTTTTCATTTACCTGCACCTCCAAATAAACTTTTTTTGCGAAGGAATTTAAATGAGGAAAGCGACTTAAGCATAAGTCTTGAAGCGCATACACCCATAATAAAGTTTGCTATAACGCCTACAAGTAGAGTGTAGCCAAATGAGTAAATAGCGCCTGTTGTAGACTCGCCAAATATGGCGGATAGAACATTTCCAGGGCCAAACACACCAATTAACATTATTGCAACTATAATAATTGTGATATTGCCATCAACTATAGCTGAAAAACTGTTAGAGCAACCCTTGTAAATTGAACCATCAAGCGTTTTTCCACTTAAAAGTTCTTCTTTAATACGACTTGCTGTAATGATATTTGCATCGACACCTATGCCAATAGAAAGCACCATACCTGCAATGCCTGGCAAGGTCATGGTAAAGCTATTCATAAATGGCAAATAGCCAGAAACTGCAGCAAAGCTTAGTGCAAGTTGACCGCTTAGGCAAATTATAGCGACAAAGCCTGGAAGGCGGAACATAATTATCATAAATATAGCAACAAGAATAAAAGCAATTATTCCTGCAAGTATCATGGCATCAAGTGCTGACAATCCAAGAATTGGGTTTACTGTACTATAGTCTGTTACATCCATTGCAAAAGGCAAGGCACCGCCTTCAATTTTAGCGGCAAGATCGGCTACTTCATCTAAGGTAAAGTTACCTGAAATGACAGCTTGTCCACCATCAATTTCACTTTGAACAGTTGCGGCAGAAAGCAGTACATCGTCCATCCAAATAGAGATTATTTGACCTACCATAGAGGCAGTCGCATCTCTAAATTTAACAGCACCCTCGTCAGAGAAAGTTAAGTTTACAACGTATTCTGACTCAGGAGATACGGAAGCCACGGCACTTACAACGTCTGAACCTTCTAAAAGTATGGTCGCTGCAGTGTCACCTGCTGGGGTTTTGTATATTTCATTTCCATCGCTGTCATACTCTAAAGTTTCAAATTCATCACCCGGTCTAAAGGTTAAAAGAGCAGTAGCGGCAAGTTCTTCAACTGCTTCTTGAGGATTAAAGTCTGTTTCGTCACTTCTCCAAGGGAAACGAACAATTAGTCTGTTATTTGTAATATCAGTAAAAAGTTCGTAGTCTGTAATGCCAGAGCTAACCATTCTAAGCTCCATTCTCGATTTTGCCGCATCGAGTTCTTGGGCACTTGCCTGCACACCCTCAGCTGGACTAAATGTAGCCTCAACACCACCTCTTATGTCAATACCCCAGCGTATGTCGCCTGCTCCTTTTATGTAGGTTGTGACAATATCACCATTTTGGGAGTAAACTCCGAAAATTGCAGTGTATGACAGGGCTATTATTATGGCAAATACAATAAAAAACACAGCTTTTGCAGGTTTTTTCATAAATATAACCACCTTCCTTTTAATAAAATAATAGTAGGGAGTGGCAAAAACTTTAAAAGTAAATGCTTATCCCTACGTAATTATTTATGTTTTATTTTAATTATTCAGCTTCAACAGTTTCTTCTTGTGCTTCGTCAACTACTTCTTCAGAAGTTTCGATTAAAGCTCTTATTGAAAGAGAAACTCTTCTGTTTTCAAAGTCAATATCAGTGATAGCTGCATTTACAACTTCGCCTACTTTTAAAACATCGTTTGGTTTTTCAATTCTCTTATCAGAAATTTGTGATATGTGAATTAAACCGTCAATGCCTGGCATAATTCTTGCAAAAGCACCAAATGTTGTCATGCTAACAATAGTAACTTCGCAAACTGTGCCGATAGGATAGTTTGTTTTTAGGATTTCCCAAGGATTGTCCTCTGTTTTTTTATAGCCTAAAGAAATTCTTTTTGTTTCTTTATTTAGCTCTTTAATGTAAACAGAAACTGTGTCACCCACTGCAACTACTTCGCTTGGATGTTTAATTCTGCTCCATGAAAGCTCAGAAATATGAACCATGCCGTCTACAGCGCCTAAATCAACAAACGCACCAAAGCTTGTTAGTGATTTAACTGTACCTGTAAATTCTTGGCCTTCTTCAATTTCATCCCAGAATTTTTGTTGTGTTGCTTTTCTCTCTTCACGTAAAACTGAGCGGATAGAACCTACCGCACGGCGTCTTTGACGATTAACTTCAATAATTCTAAAGCTTACTTCAGTGCCTTTTAGTTCATCAAGAGAGTCAGTTCTGTTAGCTGTTGCTTGAGATGCAGGAATGAATACTCTAATTCCTTTGTAAGCTATAATAACGCCGCCTTTTACAACTTCTGTTACTTTAGCTGTTAGAATTTCTTCACTCTCAGCAGCTTCTGCTAAATCTTCCCAACCTTTAATAGCGTCAATACGTTTTTTAGAAAGCATAATTGTGCCTTCTTGGTCGTTGGTTTTCATTATTAATAGTTCCATCTCATCGCCAATTTTCACAAGGTCTGAAGCCTTTGCATTTGGGTCTTGTGAAAGCTCTGCTATTGGAATAAAGCCTGCTTGTTTCCTTCCTACGTCCACATACACTTCGTTTGGTGATATGCCCACTACAACGCCGCGCACCTTTTCATCTGTATTAAAGCTTTTAAGGGATTCCTCAAGCATCTCCTCAAAATTTTCTTTGTTTTCAATCATGTCTGTCATGGTAACTAGTACCTCCTTTATAATGCTTGCCGGAGTAGATGCGCCGGCAGTTATACCAATCTTTTGATTGGAACTAAGTTTTGTAAGCTCACTTGCATCTGTTATTAAATACGTCGTGCAGTATTTTTCACACACATCTCTAAGCTTTGCGGTGTTAGAACTTTCTTTGCCGCCCACAATAATCATAACATCAGACTCTTGTGCCAAACTTCTTGCCTCTGCCTGTCTTTCTACAGTAGCTTTACATATTGTATCAAAAGTCGAAGCATTTGTACATAGTTTTTTTAGAGTTTTTAAACATTTTTCCCAAACTGACGTATTAAATGTGGTCTGAGCGTAAATAAATATGTCTTTTTCACATAAATTAGGTTCATTTTTAAGTAAAATTTCTAATTCGACATTATCCTTAAAAACAAAGCAAGGTGTTTTGCAGTAGCCTACTATGCCAATAATTTCAGGATGACTTGAATCTCCTGCAATTAATATGGTTTTATTTTTGTTTGAAGCCTCACTTACCAAGTTGTGAATTTTTTTAACAAAAGGGCAAGTGGCATCAATATAGGGGATGTTGTTTTTTTCTATTTCGTCAATAACTTCAGGAGAAACACCGTGGGCACGAATTACAAGTTTTCCACCATTTTTAAAATCTTTCACATTTTCTATGACAGAAACACCTTTGTCCGCAAGCTCTTTAATTACTTGTGGATTATGGGTAATAGGCCCTAGAGTATATACTTTTTCATTTTGGTTTAAGAGCGAATAAACAGTGTTAAGTGCTCTTTCAACTCCAAAGCACAGTCCTGCAGTTTTTGCCAGTTTAATACTCATATCAATTTTCCTTATTAAGTAAAGTTAACGACTCTTCTCGAAGATTTGTGATTTTGCTCATAATATATTTTGAAGCTTTTCTATAGCTGTGGCTTTTTGCCTCTTCCATATCAAGCTCTTCAATGCTTATTGGTTTTCCAATATTTATCATTACAGGCACTTTCTTTTGTGGCACTTTGCCGTCTTTAGATGTAATGCTTACAGGTAAAACAGTACAGTTTGATTTATATGCAATTGCAGAAACACCTGTTTTTGGTCGCAAAAGTTCGCCAGTTTTAGAGCGAGTACCCTCCAAAAAAATGCCAAGTGCGCCTTCGTCTTCCAAAATTTCATAGGCATGAAAAAGAGCATCTTCATCTCCTGTTCCTCTTAAAACAGGGAAAGCGCCTAGTTTTTTCAGTATAAAACTGACAAATTTGTTTTTAAACAATTCTTCCTTTGCAATAAAACTAACTTGCCTTTTACAAGCCATTCCTAAAAAAATTGGATCTGAATAGGTGACATGGTTGCTGGCGATAATTAATTTACCACTTAAAGGAACATTTTCAAAGCCCTTTACTTGGAGTTTATACTTTCTTTTGAAATACCATGGCAAAACCAGTGCACCAAATCGGTATAATAGTGGGGCTTTTCCGTAAACTTTCATTAATTTTTTTTCTCGCTTTCGCTTATTGTGTTTTTAACCATGGTATAAATTTTTTCTACCACTTCGTCAAAATTTAAATTTGTGCTGTCAAGCACTATGGCATCATCTGCCTTTTTTAAAGGGGAATTTTTTCTGTTTTCGTCGTCATAGTCCCTTTTAATAAGGTCGTTTAAAACATCTTCAAATTTTTGTGTTTTGTCAAGCTGAATATAACGTCTTTTTGCTCGCTCAGATACATCTGCAACAAGAAAAATTTTAAGATTAGCATTTGGCAAAACAGTAATTCCAATATCTCTGCCGTCCATAACGATATTATGAGTTTTTGCAAAATCTCTTTGCAGTGTTAGTAAAAACTCTCTCACACACGAAAATGCAGCACATTTTGATGTTAGGGTAGATATATCAGGAGTTCTGATTAAATCTGTCACATCTTCTTTGTTTAAATATATGTGCTGGATAGAGTTAATTTGACATACATCAAGATGAATGTCATTAAGTGCAGTTTTCACAGCGTTTTCATCATCAGAATTTATATTATTCCTTAAAACATAAAGTGCAATACTGCGATAAAATGCACCAGTATCCACATAAATAAAATCAAGTTTTTTTGCAACTTCCCTTGCTACACTACTCTTTCCAGCACCTGATGGGCCGTCTAATGCAACTGAAAACATATTTTTACTCCGTTTCAAATAAATTAATTCATATCTTTTGCCGCAAGATATGCGGTGGAAAAGGCAATTTGCAAATTAAAACCACCTGTATATGCATCAACATCTATGACTTCGCCTGCAAAATAAAGGCCTTCTACAAGTTTTGATGACATAGTTTTTGGGTTAATTTCACGCACGTTTACACCACCTGATGTAATTATTGCCTCGTTTATTGGTCTAAAACCATCTATATCAACTTTTAAGTTTTTAAGCAAGCTTAAAAAACTTTTTCGCTCTGTCTTGCTTATTTCATTACATTTTTTCTTAGGGTCTATCCCACTTAATTTAATCATTACTTCTATCATGCTTTTGGGAAGCAGTTTTGAAAGTGAATTTTCAAAGTTTTTGTTTGAGTTTTCGTCAAAATCTCTCAAAATTCGCAAATCGAGCGTTTTTTCATCAAGCGCTGGTTTTAAGTCTATAAAGACTGAGTACCTGCCTTCTTCCATATTTTTCATATGAGAGCTTGCAGAAAGTATTAAAGGTCCTGAAATTCCAAAGTGAGTAAATAAAAGCTCACCAAAGTCTTTATAGATTATCTTGTTTTTATGGTTGTCCATTACTTTAATGCTTGAATTTTTAAGGGATAAACCTTGCATTTCACTGCAAAATTCATCTTTTGAAACAAGCGCTATGAGCGAGGGTCTTAATGGTTTTATGCTGTGTCCAAATTTTTTTGCAAATTTATAACCATCTCCTGTAGAGCCTGTTGCAGTATATGAGGCGCCACCGCTTGCAATTAGCAGTTTTTTTGCACTATAAATTTTGTCATTTGTCTTTACAATAAAATCATCATCTTGCTTTTCAACATCTTTAACGGTAGATTTTATAATTTTGCCCTTATTGAGTAAAACGTAATTAATAAGTGCATCGGCAATGTCATTTGCATTGTCAGACACGGGAAAAACCCTGTTGCCTCGCTCTGTTTTTAGCGGTACACCAAGTTTTTCAAAAAAATCCATAGTATCACGTGCGGTAAATGAGTGGGCAGCAGAAAATAGAAATTTTCCGTTTGTTATAGCTGATGCAATAAATTCATCAGGTGAACAGTTATTTGTAAGATTGCACCTGCCCTTACCGGTAATTCTCAGTTTTCTTGCAGCTTTATCATTTTTATCAAGCACTAAGACTTTTTTTCCTTTGTTTGCACAAATTCCCGCCGCCATAAGCCCTGCAGGACCTGCGCCTATTATGATGATTTCATATTCATTTATTATATTCATTTATTTTTCATATACTCCATATTCGTCCCAAATAGCTTCAAGACGATTGAGGTTTTTTGCAACCTCTGATTTTTTTTGTATTGCAACTGTAACTATAAGTGCGTTAATTAGGCTTAGTGGGCCTACTATAGAGTCCACAAAAGACACCATGTCGCTCATTGCAGTTACAACATATTTTGAATGTTCTGTAATTGGTGAAAATTTATTGTCGGTAATAGCGACAGTGTTTGCACCCTTATCATTTGCATATGCCATTGCCTTAACCGCTCTTTTTGTATAGCGTGGGTAGCTTATGCCAATTACGGTATCACTTTTTTCAAGACGCATAAGCTGCTGTAACATATGCTCTTCACTTGTAGCGGTTAAAAGAGTTACTTTATCAAATATAAGGCTCATATAATGTGCTAAAAATGTTGCTGGAGCAAGTGAGCTGCCTGCACCTATTATGTATATGCCACTAGAATTAACTATGGCATCAGCAGCTTTATAAAACTCTTTAGCATCTATGGTTTCTTTTGTTTTTTTAATTAAATCAATATCTTGATTTAAAGAAGCTTCCAAAAGTTCTGCTAGCTTATAATTTTCACTTGTAATCTCAAGCTTTTGAACAGAGTTTAATTTGTTTCGTGCCATGTCGTGAATTGCAAGTTGAAATTCAGAGTAACCGCTGTATCCTATTTCTGTTGCAAAGCGAACCACAGTGGATTCACTAACGCCAACACTACTTCCAAGTCTTGCTGCAGTCATAAATGCCACTTTGTCATAATGTTCTTCAATAAAACTTGCAATAAGCTTTTGTCCTTTTGAAAAATTACCCTCGTATTTTTTTAGTCTTTCCGATAATTGTATGTTCATTTAAATTTGCCTCTTTCTATATGGTGCGATAAATTTCATTAAAATAAAATTCAGTTAATGAAAGTGTATATAGCTTTAGACTTCATTTTATCCTTATTTTAAGTAAAAATCAAGGCTTTTTAAGATATTTTTGAAAGAAAGAGGTTTTTTTCCGCCAAAAAGAGCGGAATTTAATATCCGCTCTTAATTATAATTCTAATATAAAATCACTTAATAAGTTTTTTTGTCAAGGGGTGAATTTTTATATAGTACAGATTAATTACACTTTTTAAAGAATAGTCAAATAAAAACAGTACAATATTTGCTGCTAGCAGTAGAGCGTATGGGGTTAGATATCCTAAAAATTCTATGGTCTCAAAAGGAATACCAAAGAAAAAGCTTACCAAAATAAAATCTAAAAGTACAGAAAAATTAAATATTATAAGCTTTACGAGTATCTTAAATGGAGTGCTTTTTATTTTTTCTAAAACGGCATATAAAACTGGATAATATCCAAAAAATAGCAAATAAATTAAAAATGCTTCTTTTGAAGGAATGAGAAAAAAAGAAAGTCCAGATACAACAAAATAAGAAAGAAATCCAAAACTTACACCACATTCAAACACAACAGCAATAAGAAAACATCCAGCAATTGCTGGTATTGCTATTGTTGCAGTAGGTACTATGGAGCTTGCAAACATTGTGGCTATGCTAAGAGCACTGATAATTGCACTAAAAGTGATTTTTGCGGTAGCAGACATACTTTTCATTAGCAACAACCTATAAGGTCGCCGCCCATACATTCGCAACAACAGTCAGCGCAAATAAGACCTTGACACATGTCGCAACCTGTGCAACCTCCTGCACGCATATTGCCATTTGGGTTATAACCACCGTAAGCACCACTTCTTTGGCTCATAGCTTGATTGTAAGCTGTGCTGTACTCAGGGTTTCCTGGATCCATTTGGCATGCCCTTGAAAAATGATCTCTAGCTTCTTCAAGCCAACCACGTCTATAAAGGACAGAACCTTTTAAAAAGTGCCACTCTGCATTTCTTTTTTCTGATGGTACACCATTTAGAATTTGTTCAGCATCTGCGATTCTACCTGAACGTATTAAATTTCTTACATCTGAAAAATTTGAATTTGTTGAATATCCTGAGCCATAGGCATTTCCTTGAGAACCTGCGCTGCCCTTGTTTTTTCTTTGGGCAACAATTTCATCATACGCCTCGTTAATTTCCTTCATTTTTTCATCAGCTAAATCTGCAAGAGGGCTGCCCGAATATTGGTCGGGGTGATATTTTTTTGCAAGTTTTCTGTACGCATCTTTAATTTGGTCATCACTTGCACTTGGGGATACACCCAAGACTTTGTATGGATCTGTCATTTATTAAAACATTCCTTCCTAAATATGCTTATTGCTTTTTTTGTTTTTATTTTTTTGTCTAACGTGTAAAAATAATATTTCTTTTTGGACCTGTCCCAGTCCTTTTTGTGCTATATTTTCCAAAATGCTTTCGTATCTTTCTAAATCTAAAAGATTTAAGGCAGATATAAACATTGAAACAGTGTAGTTTAGCGTTTCGTTACAGCGCTGTTCATAAATGACAAATTCTTCGTCACTTAAATTTTTATTTTCTATATTATAAAGCTTTAAAAATGGGTTAAAGCTGTTGCTTTTAAGGTCATCTCTTAGGTCGTCTGCTGCGTCCATAAGGTATATCCATCTGCCAAGAAAATATCCTGCCTGAGACAGAATAGTAGCCTCGCTACTGTCTTTGTCACTACTTAACTGCATAAATATTTGAGACAAAGCTTTTGCTGTGGGCTCGCAACAAGCATCAATTGAAAAATTTTCAGATTTTTCGACAAGCGACTGCTCTTTTGAAAAGTTTTTTACAGATTCTGCCATTAAAGGGAAATCTTTTTCAGCTTTTTTTCGAGGCTTTGATAGTAAAAATTTTAAAAATCTTGCAGCAAGAGATTTAAAAAAGTTCTCATCTTCAATAGTGTCCACAAATTTGTAGTAGGACATAAGCACATTTAGTGCGGCGCCTCTTTTATAGGCAAGCTCACCAAGAGATATATAATTGCATTTTTTTAATGGGTTAGAGGTGCATCTGCCACGCTCTACCTTAGGTGCTGCCTTGTCTAAATCAAGCGCTAACATGGTGTAAAAAGTTATATCATAGCTCAGTACAAATTTTGCACGTCTGCCATAATTTTTTTGAAGCTCTTTACAAAGAGTGCAGTACACTGCTTTGTACTCATCAAATTCTCTCATTAAAAGTTCTGCCTTATACGGGCGAACATATCCAAACATATAAAAACCGCCCTTCCTCATAATATATTAAACGATATCAGATTGCAGTTGTTTAACACATTGTAAACAATTTATCTATAATTTTCAAACTTTATCAATATTACCAAAAATATTCAATAATTTATGGTAATATATATTGAAAAATTAGATATGGTGTGATAAAATGTATTTATACAAATTTAGAAAAAAAGGGAGGAAAAATTTATGGAAGCTTTTGTATGGATAGGAATAATAATACTGTCGGTAGTGGTTGAAGCCTTGAGTGTGCAAATGGTAAGTGTTTGGTTTGCTTTTGGCGGTCTTGGTGGACTTATTACATACAGCGCTGGCGGAGAAACATGGCTGCAAATTGCCATAGCACTTGTCGTCACTGTAGTTTGTCTAATTATTTCAAAACCGCTTGTAAGGAAAATGAAGAAAAAAGATGGCGAGGTAAGGACAAATGCGGATAGAAATATAGGGGAGCACGGCTTAGTGACGAATGTAATACTTCCCGACAGCATAGAGGGCAGAGTGAAACTTATGGGAAACAGCTGGGCTGCAGTGTCTTCAAATAACACAAAAATTGAAGAGGGCACAAAAGTTGTAGTAGAAAAAATAGAAGGTGCGAAACTTGTAGTTAGCACGGTAGATTAAGAGGGAGAATTATTATGGAAGAAATTATTATGATAGCAATACCTGTAGTGATAGCAATTATAGTTATAGGAATTTTAATAGCAAATATCAGGATAGTACCGCAAGCACAGGCGTTTGTAATAGAAAGGCTTGGTACTTTCCATACGACATGGCAAAACGGAATACATGTAAAAATTCCGTTTGTTGACAGAATAGCAAAAAAGATATCTTTAAAAGAGCAGGTAATTGACTTTCCACCACAACCTGTTATCACTAAAGATAATGTAACCATGCAGATTGATACGGTAGTATACTTTCAAATTACAGACCCAAAACTGTATGCTTATGGTGTAGAAAATCCACTTTCTGCAATAGAAAATTTATCTGCAACAACACTTAGGAATATAATTGGTGATATGGAGCTTGATAATACTCTTACTTCTCGTGATGTAATAAACTCTAAAATTCGTGTAATTTTGGACGAAGCAACAGACCCATGGGGTATAAAAGTAAACAGGGTAGAACTTAAAAATATTATTCCACCAAGAGAAATACAAGAGTCAATGGAAAAACAAATGAAGGCAGAGCGTGAAAGGCGTGCCAAAATTTTGGATGCAGAGGGTGAAAAAAGCTCTGCAATTTTAATAGCAGAGGGCCATAAAGAATCTGAAATTTTAAGGGCGGAAGCCGTAAAAGAGAGAAAAATAAGAGAGGCACAGGGTGAAGCAGAGGCTATAATTTCTGTACAAAAAGCGCTTGCCGACTCAATAAAGATGCTTAATGAGGCAAATCCACAAGACTCAGTAATAGCAATAAAAAGCCTAGAGGCATTTGAAAAAGCCGCAGACGGCAAGGCAACAAAAATAATAGTTCCTTCAAACATACAAGGCCTTGCAGGTATGGCGACAAGTATCAAGGAAATGTTTAATAGTTAAGAGTGTAGTGAACGCATTGCATGCGTTCAAAGTGAAGAGTGAAAAGTGAAGAGTTGTGGCGAAATGCTACGCATTTTTTGATTCTATTTTGACAAAACCGCAGTTTCATTGTAGTGACGTTCCGTTGTTTGCAGTGCTTTGACAAAACAAAGGAGGGATATATTATGAAAAAACTTATATCTTTAATTTTATGTGTAAGTCTAATATTACTTGTCGCATGTCAAGATGAGCAGGCTGATATTTATTCTGCTGCCATGAATGTGCAGGAAGATGGGTCACAACCTTCACCTGAGAGTAAGAGCGGTGGGGAAGATAACGGTGATGGAGGTCTTTCGGGCACGCTTGAAATTTCGGCTTTACTAGAAGATGATCTTTCCGGTTGGTGGCCTTTGGCACAAGGGTTTATGGAACTTCATCCAAATGTAGAAGTAATATCGAATGACAATGCGGTGAATTACGATATGGAGGGCACTGAATATGCTGCAGGAGTTGAGGCATATGTGGAAAATTTGAGGGTGAGTTTGGCAAGTGGTGATGTGCCTGATTTAATTTTTGATGCAGGTAGCTTTATTGAAACAGCCGCTACATCTGGGCTTATTTATGATTTAAACGAATTTATGGACAGTGACCCTGAGTATGTAAGAGAAGACTATTTTGAAACTGTTATAGAAGCGCACGAGATGGAAGGGAAACTTTATCAGTATCCAAGATACTTCTCTTATGTAGTTTTTCGATTTAGACAAGATGTGATGGACGAACTCCAGATAGACGTGGAGGAGCTTAACGGCGTTGACTATAGATTTCTTCATGATACCCTTGAAAAAATAAATAAGAGCGGAAAATTCCCCGAAATAAAATACATTGGCAGAGAGGGTAGAGAGGGGCAGGCATTTTTTTATGAAGATGAACTTGCGGCTTGTATAAATAACGAAACCATGGAAATAAGTTTTAACACAGCTGAATTTATAGATTATTTAAATGCTGGAATGGCATATGAGGCTGGCGAGGAAAATCACGGTGGTTTTTATGTTGATGGGCCAGAGAATTTGTTTGAAACAGATTCACACTTTGTAGAAGGACTTTTTAATCAAGCTCTTAATGTTACCAAAATTAATATGCCACAAAACAATGTTACACAGGCTGTACCTTTACTTACATCAAAGGGTTCAGTGTTTGTCACTTCAGAAACAGTGGCAATACCAAAGAATGCGAAAAACCCAGAACTTGCATGGGAATTTATTAAATACTGTATAGAGGAAAGCGAGAATATAAATACACATTGGGAGCATATAGGAAAGCTCAATGGCGATAGATTTGAAGGACAAATACCAATAAACAAGGGTAATTTTGAAGTGTTTTTTGGAGAGTATTTAAAAGGTAGTTCAGAAGAAACTATTGAAGGGTATTTTGAGAGTACATACAAAGCTTTAGAAAATGAAATTTTGGTAAGTCTTATAGACGATGAACTTGCACAAGTGATATTCACTCCACTTAATGATTTTTATAAAGGCTTAATGAGTGCCGAGGAATGTGCAAAAACCATGCAGGAAAGGGCGGATATTTATATGGGGGAAAACAGTTAGTAGTTGTAGTGAACGCATTATATGCGTTCAAAGTGAAGAGTGAAGAGTTGTGGCGAAATGCTACGCATTTTTGATTATAAATTTACAAAACCGCAGTTTCATTGTAGTGACGTTCCGTTGTTTGCAGTGCTTTGACAAAACAAAGGAGGGATATATTATGAAAAAACTTATATCTTTAATTTTATGTGTAAGTCTAATATTACTTGTCGCATGTCAAGATGAGCAGGCTGATATTTATTCTGCTGCCATGAATGTGCAGGAAGATGGGTCACAACCTTCACCTGAGAGTAAGAGCGGTGGGGAAGATAACGGTGATGGAGGTCTTTCGGGCACGCTTGAAATTTCGGCTTTACTAGAAGATGATCTTTCCGGTTGGTGGCCTTTGGCACAAGGGTTTATGGAACTTCATCCAAATGTAGAAGTAATATCGAATGACAATGCGGTGAATTACGATATGGAGGGCACTGAATATGCTGCAGGAGTTGAGGCATATGTGGAAAATTTGAGGGTGAGTTTGGCAAGTGGTGATGTGCCTGATTTAATTTTTGATGCAGGTAGCTTTATTGAAACAGCCGCTACATCTGGGCTTATTTATGATTTAAACGAATTTATGGACAGTGACCCTGAGTATGTAAGAGAAGACTATTTTGAAACTGTTATAGAAGCGCACGAGATGGAAGGGAAACTTTATCAGTATCCAAGATACTTCTCTTATGTAGTTTTTCGATTTAGACAAGATGTGATGGACGAACTCCAGATAGACGTGGAGGAGCTTAACGGCGTTGACTATAGATTTCTTCATGATACCCTTGAAAAAATAAATAAGAGCGGAAAATTCCCCGAAATAAAATACATTGGCAGAGAGGGTAGAGAGGGGCAGGCATTTTTTTATGAAGATGAACTTGCGGCTTGTATAAATAACGAAACCATGGAAATAAGTTTTAACACAGCTGAATTTATAGATTATTTAAATGCTGGAATGGCATATGAGGCTGGCGAGGAAAATCACGGTGGTTTTTATGTTGATGGGCCAGAGAATTTGTTTGAAACAGATTCACACTTTGTAGAAGGACTTTTTAATCAAGCTCTTAATGTTACCAAAATTAATATGCCACAAAACAATGTTACACAGGCTGTACCTTTACTTACATCAAAGGGTTCAGTGTTTGTCACTTCAGAAACAGTGGCAATACCAAAGAATGCGAAAAACCCAGAACTTGCATGGGAATTTATTAAATACTGTATAGAGGAAAGCGAGAATATAAATACACATTGGGAGCATATAGGAAAGCTCAATGGCGATAGATTTGAAGGACAAATACCAATAAACAAGGGTAATTTTGAAGTGTTTTTTGGAGAGTATTTAAAAGGTAGTTCAGAAGAAACTATTGAAGGGTATTTTGAGAGTACATACAAAGCTTTAGAAAATGAAATTTTGGTAAGTCTTATAGACGATGAACTTGCACAAGTGATATTCACTCCACTTAATGATTTTTATAAAGGCTTAATGAGTGCCGAGGAATGTGCAAAAACCATGCAGGAAAGGGCGGATATTTATATGGGGGAAAACAGTTAGTAGTTGTAGTGAACGCATTATATGCGTTCAAAGTGAAGAGTGAAGAGTTGTGGCGAAATGCTACGCATTTTTGATTATAAATTTACAAAACCACAATTTTATTGTAGGGAACCACGTTTCGTTGTTTGCAGTGCTTTGACAAAACAAAGGAAGGTATATTATGAAAAAGTTTGTATCAATATTTTTAAGCATAAGTTTAATATTACTTGTCGCATGTCAAAATGAGCAAGCTGATATTTATTCTGCTCACATGACTGCGGTGGAGGAAAAACCGCAAGACAGTAATGTGGAGGAAAATGAAAGTACTGGCGACGGGCTTTCTGGCACGCTTTTGCTGTCTGCTTTAGACGCACCAGGTGACTATTCCAATTGGTCGAGTTTAGCAGATGGATTTATGGAACTTCACCCAAATGTAGAAGTTATTGCGGTAAACGAAAACGGAATGGGATTTGACCCTACCGCTTCAAGAGAAGAAAATCTTATTAAAATTGAGAAATATAAGACAGATTTAAATATTAGTCTTGTGTCAGGAAATGCGCCTGATATTATTTTTAATGAGAGTTATATTCTTTCAGATATTTTACCAAGTGGTATGCTTATGGATTTAAATGAATTTATAGAAAATGATGAAACATTTATTGAAGAAGACTTTTATATGAACGTCATAAAATCAACTGAGATGGGTGGCGCTTTAACAGCTATTCCCACAGGTTTTTACAGCAACGCCGTGCGCTTTAATACGAATATGTTAGATGCCGCAGGAATAAGTTTAGATGGTGTTGAAACGGTGGATTATAAACTAATATTAGAAAATTATAATAAGGTAGTGGATAGCGGAGAAGTTCCAAGCTTAAAAAGTATTGAAAGATATGCGGCGTATTCACAGCATCTCTACGTGACAGACGAAATATGTGCATCTATAGATTTTGAAAACTTTACATCTAACTTTGATACAGAAAACTTTAGAAACTGCTTAATTCAAATGAAAGAGTATATAGATAGCATGGGCACCGTAGTAGAAGAGGAATATGATGAGCTATACCGTGTGTTTGATAAAGATAATCATCTTGTAGAATCGACATATACATTTTTATATCAAGATATAGAAAAAACTATGATGGAGTATGCAAATGCAAGTGAACCTTATCCATTTGTGACATCAACAGGAAAGCACATTGTGAGCCTAGGTGCACTTATGGCCATACCACAAACTGCCAAAAATCCGGAACTTGCATGGGAATTTATTAAATACTGTACATATGAAAGTGAAAAAGTGGCAACATTTTATGACTGGGAAAAAGTTGGCAGATGGGACGGTGACAGATTTGAAGGAAGAATACCTGTAAATAGAGGAAATTTTGAAAAATATGTTAAACTAACTCTTAATGGCTATCCCGAATATATGGAAGAAAACCTTATAAAGTTCATTGACGAAGCCACAAGTTTGGAAATACAGCAAAGCTTTATGTTTCAAACTTTAATAGATGACATATGGGAAAATATAGTAAGTGAATATTATAATGGTTTGTTGACCATTGATGAATGTATCAGCGCTATAAGTGAAAGGACAGACATTTACTTTGCAGAAATAAGCTAATCGCTAAAAAGGAGGGTAATAATGGCATATAAAGTAGGAATAGTTGGAAACGGGTGGAGGGCTAACACTTTTTTGAAAATATGTGAGGAACTACCCAAGATATTCAGCTTTAGTGGAATGTTATTTAGAAACGAGGAAAAGGCAGAGGCATTTTCAAAAAAACATCCTAAAATGGCATTTACAGATTATAAAAAATTCTATGAAGAAGAATTTGACTTTGTTATTGTTGCAGTGAGCCGAAATGCTACCTTAAAGCACTGCAAACAGGCTATGGAAGGCGGTGTGCCAGTGCTTTGCGAAACTCCTCCTGGTGATGGCGAAGAAGAGCTAATTGAAATTTTAAGACTTAAAAGAAAACTGGGTGCAAAAGTGCAGGTTTTAGAACAATATTTTAAACAGCCCTACCATAGTGCAGTGCAAAAATTTATTAAAAGTGGAAAAATGGGCGAGGTATCAAACGTCACACTTTCAATGATTCACGACTACCATGCGCTTAGTATGATGAGAAAATATTTGGGAGTAGGCTTTCAAAACTGCACGGTTAAGGCAGAAATGTATAAATTCCCTGTAACAGAAACAGCAGGGCTTTCGGGTCTTATCCATGATGGGGAAGTGAAGATGGCAGAGCATAAACGAGCGGTGTTTAAGTTTGATGGCGGAAAAGTAGGATTTTATAATTTTGCAGGCACTCAGTATTTTAATTATCTAAGGAAAAGACATTTAAAAATTCAAGGAGTAAGGGGAGAGATAAGTAATTTGGATTTTTGCTATCTAAGTGAGGAAAATCTACCGATTGAGGCTAAGCTACAGCGCCACAATTTAGGTGAATTTTCAAATCTTGAGGGATATTCTTTAAGAGGCCTTAGTTTAAACGGCGAGTATCTATATAAAAATCCATATGAAGAACAGCGATTTAATGATGATGAAATAGCAATTGCTAGCATTATGGAGGGCATGGGCAAATATGTAAAAGGCGGAGAAGAAATCTACCCCTTAGAAGAGGCG
>CAYJJB010000005.1:41682-43267 GCA_964370405.1 uncultured Eubacteriales bacterium
TATTTGTACTTATGCATGGATAAATCCGTGAAAACTGGGGAAAGCGTGGAAATAATTAATTTTATTGATAAAGATAAAATATGAAAGAAGGATACAAATGAAAGTTATTTTAATCAACGGAAGTCCAAACTCAAAGGGTTGCACATTTACGGCTTTGTCCGAGGTGGCAAGCGCTTTAAATTTAGAGGGCATAGACACGGAGATTATCCATGTAGGAAACAAGGATATAAGGGGCTGTATAGCGTGTGGTAAATGTAGGATTAGCGGTAAATGTGTATTTAACGACATTGTAAACGAGGCCGCTATAAAGTTTGCTGAATGTGACGGCATGGTCATTGGTTCACCCGTGTATTACGCAAGCGCAAACGGCACTTTAGTTTCGTTTTTAGATAGACTGTTTTACAGCATGTCAGAAGATAAGACCATGAAAGTCGGTGCGGCTGTAGTGAGCGCAAGACGAGGAGGAACCACGGCGACTTTTGACGAGCTTAATAAATATTTTACGATATCAAGCATGCCCGTAGCCCCTAGCCAGTACTGGAACATGGTGCATGGCTTTACGGCAGAAGATGTCAAAAAAGACGAAGAAGGACTACAAACCATGAGAGTTTTAGGAAAAAACATGGCATTTCTTATGAAGAGTATAAGTTTAGGAAAAGAAAAATACGGCCTTCCTGAAAAAGAAGAACGCGTGTTTACACATTTTATTAGATAAAAGGAGGCTTTTATGAAATTATTAAAACAAAGGAAAAAAGTTGCTATCGCGGCCGCTATAGTGCTAATACTTGAAATACTCATATGGGTAGTTTATTTTGCTGTAGTTAGAGGTTACAGCCTTGAGGAAGTTGCTACGGTAGAGTGGATAATAAAATTTAAAAACGGAGTGGAAATTACTGCAGGCATTCTTTTAATTGTAGAAATACTGCTTGTAGGAAAATTATTTTGGATTTTAGGAAAATTATTTTGGAATGATAGTGGGCCGGACGAGAACCTACAATTGTTTTCAGAGGACCCGAGAAATAGACCTTAGCAGGCGGAAAAAGAGCTTTGATTAGCCTAAAATAAAGGAGAAAAATGGAACTTAGAGTATTAAATTATTTTTTAGAAGTAGCAAGAGAAGAGAATATAACTAAGGCGGCACAGCTACTGCACATTACTCAACCTACTCTATCAAGGCAAATTGCAAGCCTTGAAGAAGAACTTGGTGTAGAGCTTTTTACAAGGAGTAATCACAGTATAAACCTTACAGAAGAAGGATTGCTACTTAAAAGACGAGCAGAAGAAATAATAACACTATCAGAAAAGACAAAGGCAGAGCTTTTGAGCAGTAGCACAGAGCTCAGTGGAGAAATATCTATAGGCTGTGGCGAGTTAAAGACAGTTGAGTTTATTGCTAAAGTTATGGCAAAACTGCAAAAAAAATATCCTCTTGTAACTTTTACAATGATTAGCGGAAATGCAGATGAAATTAAATCTCGCATTGAAAGCGGTTTGCTTGACATAGGACTTTTAAATAAACCTGTTGATACAGACAAATATGAAAGCATAGATATTCCAATAAAAGATATCCGTGGGGCTTTACTTT